>CAYMQL010000230.1:0-5038 GCA_964392255.1 uncultured Planctomycetaceae bacterium
TTTTGCGAAACCAACCTTGGTAGGGTGCGTGCTTGCACGCACTGATATGGATTTGGATTTTGCGGTTATGCCTTGGACAATAACCGTCTACGTTCATTTTTTTACGAGGCTTCCATGACCGACCATTCCCCGCCCCAGCACGACGCCGACGCCGTCGCGCGGCTGAACCACGCCCGACAGAAAATCATCGCCCAGTTGAGCCGGGTGATCGTCGGCCAGACCGAAGTGATCGAGGAGCTGCTGATTGCGTTGTTCAGCCGGGGGCATTGCCTGTTGGAAGGCGTGCCCGGACTGGCCAAAACGCTGATGATCAGCACGTTGAGCCGGACGCTGGACCTTTCGTTCAGCCGCATTCAGTTTACGCCCGACCTGATGCCGGCCGACATCACAGGCACGGACGTGATCGAAGAGAACCGCAGCACGGGCGCCCGCGACTTCCGTTTTCTCGAAGGCCCGCTGTTCAGCAACGTGATTCTGGCCGACGAGATCAACCGCACGCCGCCGAAGACGCAAGCGGCGTTGTTGGAGGCGATGCAAGAGCGTCAGGTGACGGTCGGACGGATCCGCCATAAGCTGGCCGACCCGTTTTTCGTGCTGGCCACGCAAAACCCGATCGAGCAAGAGGGCACCTACCCGTTGCCCGAGGCCCAGCAGGACCGCTTCATGTTCAAGGTGTTCGTCCGCTATCCGAGTTTTGACGAGGAGTTCGAGGTAGCCCGTCGCACGACCGCCGCCGCGGCCGAGGAGGTCGACCCGGTGCTGAGCGCCGAGGACATTTTGGATCTTCAGCGCATCGTTCGGCGGGTTCCGGCTTCGGACCATGTGATTCGCTACGCGCTGGCGTTGGTTCGCCAGACGCGGGTGCGCGAACCGGGGGTGCCGTCCTTCGTCGAAGAGCAGTTGAGCTGGGGCGCCGGGCCCCGCGCCGTGCAGTTTTTGGTGTTGGGGGCCAAAGCCCGGGCCCTGTTGCAGGGCCGGTCGCATGTCACGTGCGACGACATCCGCGCGTTGGCCAAACCGGTGCTGCGGCACCGCCTGGTTCTGAGTTTCACGGCCGAAAGCGAAGGCCTTTCGCCCGACAATCTGGTCGATCGGATCATCGCCATGACTCCTATCCGCGAAGACGAGCTTTCTACCGATGCGCGATTCCAAAAGATTTTTGCATCCTGAGGCGGTCAAGCGGATCGCCCGGCTCGATCTGCGCGCGCGGCACGTCGTCGAGGGGTTTCTCTCCGGCATGCACCGCAGCCCGTATTTCGGCCAGTCGGTCGAGTTCCGCCAGCATCGCCAATACGCCTACGGCGACGATCTGCGCTATGTCGACTGGAAAGTCTGGGCCAAGCAAGACCGCTATTACGTCAAACAATTCGAGGAAGACACAAACCTTCGCTGCACGCTGCTGTGCGACGTGTCGGGCAGCATGCGCTACGGCCGCGGCCCGATGAACAAGTACGAATACGGATGCACCGTGGCGGTCAGTCTGGCGTACCTGCTTTTGCGGCAGCAGGATGCGGTGGGCTGCGTAGCGTTCGACGCGGCCGCGCGGGCGACCGTCCCGCTGCGGACCAAGCGAAACCACCTCGACGCGATCATCCAGGCCCTGGAGTTGAGCCGTCCGCACCGAAAAACCGACCTCTACGCCATTCTGCGCAGCGTGGCCGAAACGTATCCGCGCCGCGGACTGATGATTTTAATTTCAGACCTGCTGGCCGACCGCGAGGGGTTGTTTCGCGGGCTTCGGCTGTTGCGGGGCCGCGGCCACGACGTCATGGTGTTCCATGTCCTTGATGACGACGAATTGGATTTTCCGTTTTTGGGCCCAACCCGATTCGAGGGTATGGAGACGCCCGAACAGCTTCGATGCAACCCGCGAGCCTTGCGCGAGGGCTATCTGGCCGCACTCGGCGCGTATCTCGAAGAGGTTCGCCGCGGCTGCACACGGCACAACGTCGACTATGCCCTGCTCCGCACCAGCCAACCGTTGGATGCCGCCCTGGCCGCGTATCTGAGCAACCGATTGGGAATGCACCATAGGAATGATGAAGGATGAAGGCGGAAGGATGAAGGATGAATAACGATCGGACGAAAACAGCAGTAATCCTTGGATATTCTTGCGATTCTCGCGACAACGCTTAACACAGCACATAACGAAACAGCACAATATTAAAACAACATACAACCCAATAATGCATCCGCCGCGGATGCCGTCTTCCCATTCATCCTTCATCCTTCATCCTTTCCTCCCCATGCCCTCTTTTCTGCATCCAGCGCTGTTTTGGACCTTGGGCCTGCCGACGCTGGGCGTGGTGTTGATTCCCGTGTTGATCCATTTGATCAACGCGACGCGCCATCGGCCGATTCCGTGGGCCGCGATGGAGTTTCTTCAGATCAGCCGGAAAAAGAACCGCGCCTGGGTGCTGTTCAAAGAGCTGTTGCTGTTGGCGGTGCGCATGGCGGCGGTCGCCGGGGCGATATTTTTGTTCGCCCAGCCGGTGCTGCGCAGCCAATGGGGCGGACTGCTCGGCGGCCAACGCACCCACCATGTCGTTCTGTTGGACGACAGCTTTTCGATGTCCGACCACACGGAAGACTCGGACGTATTTTCCGAGGCGAAGCAGGTCGTGCGTCGGATCGCCGACGAGGCGGCTCAGCAATCGCAGCCGCAGTCGTTCACGCTGTTGCGGTTCTCTCGCGCCGCGCGGCCGCAGCAAGCGGCGCAGCCCGACCTGCACGATCAACGAGTAACCCCCGAGTTTATCGACGCCCTCGACGCCCTGTTGGATAAGACCGCGGCGTCTGAAACTGCGGCCGGCCCGGCGTCGGCGTTAGCCTCGCTCGAGAACCTGCTCGGATCCGACGACGGCCGGCGGCAGGTGATCTATTTGGTTTCCGATTTTCGTGCGAGGCAATGGGACGATCCAAAAGACATTCGAGCCTCGCTTCTGCGGCTCGACTCGGCCGGGACGGAGATTCGCTTGATCAACTGCATCGACCGCACAAGGCCTAATCTGGCCATTGCGTCGCTCGCACCGGTCGATGGCGTTTGTGCCGCGGGCGTCGCCTGGCAAATGGAGGCGGCCGTGCGCAACTTCGGCGCCGCGCCGGCCCGGAACGTATCGCTCGCGCTGCTCGAAGACGGGCGCGGCCGGCCGTCGGTCGCGATTCCAGAGATTCCGCCCGGCGAACTTGCGACGGCGCGTTTTTCGGTCAGCTTTCCCAACGCCGGCCGGCACGACCTTGTCGCCCGGCTGGAATCCGACGCGGTCGCCGCCGACAATCAGCGTTACTTCACGATCGACCTGCCGGCCGACCGGCCCATTCTGCTGATCGACGGCGACGCCGAGGCCGGCGATGCCCGCTATCTCAGTTGGGCGTTGGCGCCGGGCGGGGCCGTTCGGACCGGCCTGCGTCCGCAGATCGAAACGCCCCGCTACTTGAGCCTCAAACCGCTCGACGGTTTCCTCGCCGTCAATCTGACGAATATCGAACGTCTTGACCCTTCGGCCGTCGAGGCCTTGGAGCGTTACGTGGCCTCGGGCGGGGCCGCGGCATTTTTCATGGGCGAGAACACCGATCCGACGTTCGTCAACGAGGCTCTCTATCGCGGCGGCGCGGGCTTGTTTCCCATCCCGCTGCTGCGACCGGCCGAATTGCCCGTCGATCGGCTGAACCCGGCGCCCGACGTGCAAACCGAGCCGCATTTTCTGTTCCGCGTCTTCGCGTCGAAACGCAACACGTTTCTGCAAACCGTCGCGGTCGAGCGGTACTTCACCGCGCCGGACGACTGGCGTCCCCCGGCCGACTCGACGGTTCAAATCGTCGCGCGGCTGCGCAACGGGGCGCCGCTCGTGGTCGAACGCGAATTTGGCAAGGGCCGGGTTGCGGCGTTTCTGACCACCGCCGCCCCGACGTGGAACAACTGGGCCCGCAATCCTAGTTTTGTCGTCATGGTTCAGGATTTGCAGGCACACCTTTCGCAACGGCGGCGCAGCGATCGCGACGACGCGGTCGGCGCGCCGCTCGAGCTGAACCTCGACCCGGCGGCGTATCTGCCGCAGGTCCGCTTTACATCGCCCGAGTTGGGCTCGCGAGCGGGAACCGTCGTCAACGCGGCTGTCGCGGCCGATGGCGTTCTCAAGGCCACGTTCAACGAAACCGATCGGGCGGGCTTTTACGAGGCCCGGCTCGCGCGCGTCGACACCGCCGCCGAAACGCGCCGCTATGCCATCAACGTCGACGCAGCCGAAGGCGATCTGACCGCGTTCGGCGCCGAGCCGTTGGCCGCGCGTCTGAAAGGCGTCCGGCACGAGTATCAGCAGGCGGCCGCTTTTCGGTCCGCACTCGGCGATGCGCCCGGCTACAACCTGACCGAAGCGTTTTTGCTCGGATTGGTCCTGCTGCTTCTGGCCGAGCAGATTCTTGCGTGGTCGGCCGGCTACCATCCGGCCGGACGGCGCCGCGCGTCGGAAGGAGGCGCCGCATGAACGCATCGCTTGCGCCCCTGTTGGCCGACGGCGCCGTCCGCACGACGTTTCAGTGGGGGCGCATCCAGTCGAACACCGATTGGATCTTGCCGATCACGGCATTTTTGGCGATTTTGCTCTTGGTGCGCTATTGGTATCAGCGCGACGCCGCCGAACTGCGCCCCGCCGCCGGCTGGCTGTTGACGGCGCTGCGTGCGGCGGTGTTTTTCGGATTGCTGATTTTGTTTCTTCAGCCCCAGTGGCGATCGGAACGCGAAGTAGTGCGAAACTCGCGAGTCCTGGTGCTGGCCGACGCCAGTCTGAGCATGGGGTTGACCGACGTTCCGGCCTCGTCGTCGGCGCCGCTCAGCCGCGCTCAGCAGGTGATTGCCGCGCTGGGACAATCCGATTTTTTGGACCGCCTGCGCCGCGTTCACGACGTAACCGTGTTTCCCTTCAGCGAGGAGCTTCAAACCGATCGGGCCGTAACGCTGCCAAAACGCAACGGCGGCGACTCGCTCCCCTCTCCCATTGGGAGAGGGGCCGGGGGTGAGGGCGGAATCGCCGAGAAGATT
>CAYMQL010000231.1:0-5029 GCA_964392255.1 uncultured Planctomycetaceae bacterium
ACGACGACCTCGCGATACATGGCCGGCAGATTGTCCACGGCCTCCTTCACGGCCGTCATGATCGCCTTGGCCGTAGCAACGTCGGGCTACGGCCTGTATCAGTATTTTTATGAACTGCCCGAGACGCGGGCCCTTTATGCGGCCGATCCCTCGCAGGCCATGCACGAAGCGGGGCTCGATGTGCCGGCCGGCGCCGCCCAAGTAAAAGTTTTCGCCGATCGGGTCAACAGCCGCGAGCCGTTCGCCACGTTCGCGCTGACGAACTCGTTGGCCGGTTTTCTGACGCCGTGGTTGGTCATGCTGGCAGGCATCGCCGTTGCTGTCGCCGGGTTCGATCGCTGCCGGCCAGTGTGGCGATTGGCCGCGCTGGCCGCCTGTGCAATCCCCATCGCCGCCTGTCTGTTGCTGACCAAAAGCCGCAGCGGATACGTCGCCGCAATCGCGGGACTGGCAATGGCGTGGCTTTTCTGTCGAGAGCGGAAGGTTCGCATCGGTTGGAAAATCCCGGCGGTCGCGTTTCTGGCAATCGTGTTGCTCGCGGCCGGCGCTCTGGCCGTCGGAGGGCTTGACCGCGAGGTGCTTTCCGGGGCGTCGCAGTCGCTAGGCTTTCGTTTGCAGTATTGGCAGGCGACGCTGCGGATGATCGGCGACCATCCGTGGCTGGGCTGCGGGCCGGGCAATTTCCAGGACATTTACACGCAGTACAAATTGCCCGCCGCCGCCGAAGAAGTGGCCGACCCGCACAATTTTCTGCTCGAAGTATGGGCCACGGCCGGCACGCCGGCGGCGCTCGCGCTGCTGGCCGCGCTCGGCTGTTTCGCGTGGGCGAATCTGAGGGGCGAGGGGCAAGGGACGGAGGACGAGGGATTGGGGATTAGAGATTGGGGATTAGATCAGACGATTCCGCCTTCCGCCTTCCCTCCAATCCCTAATCCCTTCCACCACGTCCTAATCGGCGGGGCGTGCGGTTTTCTGCTCGCCGTGCCCGTGGGACAACTTAGCGCAGCACCGCAGGGCGCAACCGCGGTGCTGATCGGACTGCCGCTGGCCGTTCTTGCCATTGCGATTCTGTCGGGCTGGATTCGCGACGGGCGGCTGCCGCGACTTCTGCCGGCCGTCGGGGCGGCTGCACTGTTGATCAACCTGTCGGCCGCAGGCGGAATTGCGATGCCGGCCGTCGCCGGTTCGCTCTGGCTCTTGCTGGCCCTCGGGCTTCATGGGATGCCGCAGCGCCGGCTTTCCCGGCCGATCGCTTGGGCCGCGTTGGCCGCGACTGCGGCGTTGGCGGCCGCTTGTTATCTGACCGCCTACCGTCCGGTAATCGCATGTCAGGCCCAACTCGCGGCTTCGGAACGCAATCCGGACCGGGCCGTCGAGCATCTCGAGGCGGCCGCGGCCGCCGATCCGCTGTCGGCCGAGCCTTGGCGGCGATTGGCCGCCGTCGAGTTCGACCGATGGTGGCGGCAGCCCGGCGAAGAAGCTTTCCGCCGCTTCGAGCAGGCCGATCGGCGGAGGCTCGAATTGGCGCCCCGATCGGCCGCGGCCCGGCTCAACTCGGGCGATTGGCACGCGCTGGCCGGCGCAAAGATCGGCGGTCGCGACCAAGAATTTTCCACAGCGGCCGTTCACTCCGCCGCCGCAGCCTACCGCCGCGCCGTCGCGTTGTATCCGAACAGCGCCCTGTGCCGGGCGAAGCTGGCCGAGACGTTGCGGGCCGCCGGCGATCTGCCCGGTTTCCGCCGCGAGGCCCGCGAGGCACTACGATTGGACGACGCGACGCCCCACGCAAGCCAGAAACTGCCGTCGGAACTTCGCAACGCCCTCATGCAATCGCTCGACCCGTAGGACAGGCATCTTGCCTGGGTCTTGCCTGTTTTACGCATTTTTTCTGTGGCATCGCAGCGGCGGAACAGGTAGAATGGCTGAAATTGCGGGAGGTGGCTCGATGAAGACGTTTCTGGCGATTCTGTTGACGGTTCTCTTGGGGATTGGCGTCGGCGTCGGCGTTGCGCTGTTGCGGATCAACCATCCGGCGTGGGACCCGAAGTACGACGGAATCGAAGAAACCAGTTTGCAGATGCCCGATACTCGCGACGTTGCAACGTGTTTTTGCGATCAAGGATGAGACTATGCCGCTGACGCGCAGTTTTCGACCCCTTGCGGCCGGAGTGGTTTGTTTTGGTTTGGCCTTGGTTGCGGGCTGTTCGCCTTCGACCGAGAAGTCTGATGCAACGAAGCCGGAGGCGGCTGCCGCGGCCCAGGCGGGATCGCCGACCAGCCCCGCCGCGTTGCCCGTCGCCGAGTTCCAGCAGCCGCCGGTTTTGCCTCCGGTCGATCCGTTGCCCCGGATGGCATTGGCGCCGATGGATGTTTCGGCCGTTTCGGTCGCGTCCGAGGCGGCTGTGGCGGCCAACGCAAACCCATTGAATTCGTCGAATTCCGTCGCTGCCTCCGACCCTCCGGCCGACCGCCCGCGAACCGGAAAAAATAGCGGCCGGCCGTTCGATCCGATCAAGACGAACGGGCCGATCTTCGTCGACTGGCCGAAACCGCAGGCGGCGCTGATCATCACCGGCATGGAGGAAGGTTACTTAGAGCCGTGCGGCTGTGCAGGCATGGACCACATGAAAGGCGGCATGGGCCGGCGCTACTCCCTGTTCCAGCAGCTTCGCAACGACGGCTGGCCGGTGGTCGGGCTCGACGTCGGCGGCTTGATTCACGGCTGGGGTAGCCAGGCCGTGCAAAAGTATTTCACCACGGTCGAAGCGAAGTCGAAAACCGGATACGACGCCGTCGCCTTTGGCGCCGACGACCTCCGGCTGCCCGCCGGCGATCTGCTGTCGGTGGCCGCGGGCGTCGACGGCAAGCCGAGCATGTTCGTGGCGTCGAACGTCGGCCTGCTGAGCCGGCCGGGCGAAATCGTCGAGCCGAGCCGCGTCGTTCAGGCCGGCGGATTGAAAATCGGCGTCGCCGCGATTTTGGGCAAAAAATATCAGGCCGAGATTCGCAATCCCGAGCTCGAGATGCTCGATCCCGAAACGGCGCTGGAGAAAATAGCGCCGGAACTCAAGCAAAAGGCCGATTTTCTGGTGCTTCTGGCGCACGCCACGCGGGACGAATCGATCGCGCTGGCCAAGCGATTTCCGCAGTTCAACGTCGTGGTCGCGTCGGACGGCCAGCCCGAGCCGCCGGCCGAGCCCGAAACGATCGAAGGCACGGAGACCTTGTTGATCAACGTCGGCCGCAAGGGAGGCAACGCGATTGTGCTGGGGCTATTCGGCGACGCCAAGCCGTCGTGGCGCTATCAGCGCGTGCCGTTGGACTCGCGGTTTCCGGCCGCGGCCGAAATGAAAGCCCTGATGGCCGCTTATCAAGAGCAACTCAAAACGCTTGGTTTCGCAGGGCTGGGCCTGCGGCCGGCGGCGCATCCGCTGTTGGAGACGCACGGCCGCTTCATCGGCACGAAAAAGTGTGCTGAATCGTGCCACGAAATCTCTTACGAAATCTGGAAGAAGAGCTTTCACGCCCACGCCTACAAAACGCTTGCCGAGCTGACCCCGCCGCGCAACTTCGATCCCGAATGCGTCAGTTGCCACGTGACCGGCTGGCATCCGACCAAATATTTTCCGTATCAAGGCGGATACGAAAGCCTGGAAAAAACCCGGCATCTGGTGAACGTCGGCTGCGAAGATTGCCACGGGCCGGGCGAAAAGCACGCCGCCGCCGAATTGTCCGGCAGCGAAGAATTGAAGCTGAAGTATCGCAAGGCGATGGTCGTTACCAAAGAAGAGTCGAAGAAGCAGCAGTGCTACACGTGCCACGACGGCGACAACAGCCCCGAGTTCGACTTCGACAAGTACTGGCCGTTCGTCGAACACTACGAGCAGTCGGACGACGAGTAGCCCAAGTACTCCTCACACTCCGTGTGAGGTCGGCGGTCGTCTTATGCTTTCTTGCACGATATCTCACGCGGAGCGCGAGGAGTCCATGCACGCCCTAGGTGCCGAACTCCGGGCGGCGGCGCGAAAGCTGGCCTTGAAGCCGCTGCACGATCGAACTGTGCATTTGGCTCACGCGGCTTTCTGAAAGATTCAACGTCGCGCCGATCTCCTTCATCGTGAACTCTTCGTAGTAGTAGAGGATGATGATCAGCCGCTCGTTGCGATTCAGTCCCTTGGTCACGAGCCGCATCAGGTCGTTTTTCTGAATGCGTCGGGTCGGGTCTTCGCCTTTTTTGTCCTCAAGGATGTCGATTTCGCGGACGTCCTTGTAGCTGTCGGTCTCGTACCACTTCTTGTTGAGGCTGATCAGATTCACGGCGTTGGCGTCGAGCATCATTTTTTCGAGCTCGGGCACGGAGATTTGCATCTCGGCGGCCAGTTCGGCTTCGGTCGGCTGGCGGCCCAATCGCGCTTCGAGGTTCTTCATCGCCTCGTTCAGTTTGCTGGCCTTCGACCGGACCAGCCGCGGCACCCAGTCCATTGTGCGCAGCTCGTCGAGCATCGCCCCGCGGATGCGCGGCACGCAATACGTTTCGAATTTCACCCCGCGCGACAGGTCGAATGCGTCGATGGCGTCCATCAGACCGAACACGCCGGCCGAAATCAGGTCGTCGAGCTCAACGCCCTCGGGCAGGCGGGCCCAAATGCGTTCGCCGTTGTACTTCACCAGCGGCAGGTAAATTTCGACCAGTCGATTGCGAAGCTCCTGGTTCGACATATCCTGCTTGAACTCGATCCACAGTTGCTCGACGTCTTCGGGAGCTACAGTGGTTGCCATGCGCACCTCCATGCGGCGCCGGAATACCGGCGGTTAGAAATCCATTTCTTTGGGCAAGGTGATCGATCGGATGAGGCGGCTGTTAAACTTTTCGCGTCTTTGCTAGTTTAACAGCGATTCGCGCGCCCAGACTCCTTTATGCTATCGACCGGACGGGCCGCCGACTTTCGTCTTCTTCGATGGATTGGTTCCAATTTTATTGCGTGTCAGGTAAATAATGTCGCAATAGCCGGGGGCTAACAGCCCCCGG
>CAYMQL010000232.1:0-5020 GCA_964392255.1 uncultured Planctomycetaceae bacterium
CGAATCTATTGACAAAACGACTACATGCTGCACAATAGGTATTACACAACGCTACACGATACTGCTCCGAGGCTGTGCCAAGGGTACATTATGCCAATATCTCAATCCGAACGTTCAGACTTGGAGTTCAAACTTGGGCAATTTTTCAAACCCACAATGCCAATCAACCGTGAAGACTTGTTTTCTGGAAGACGGGGAGTTACGCAAGAGGTTCTCGACGCAGTCAACCAGAATGGACAGCACGTAATTTTGTACGGTGAGCGTGGCGTCGGAAAAACTTCGCTTGCCAACATGATAATGATTCGCGCCAAATGCCCGACAGCTCACATCATGGCGCCGCATATCAACTGTACTGGCGCAAGTACGTACAATTCGATCTGGGTTGCGCTTCTTGACGACATTGTTTATCGAGCCGAACAGCAGAGCATCGAATTGCCGCAATCCGTTCTAAAACTGCACCATGATTTTGAAAACGGATTGCGAGTTGACTTTCCACCCGAGTTATCGCGCCGTGTGGTATCAGAGCTATCTGACGCCGGGATGATCGTTGTCCTAATCATAGATGAGTTCGATACGGTGTGCGCTCCGGATACACGTCAAGCTGTTGCTGAGACAATCAAACTGTTTTCGGACAGAAATGTTCCCGGCACGATTGTGGTTATTGGCGTCGCAGATGATGTTGATTCCCTTATTGCCGAGCATCGTTCAATTGAGCGATGTGTCGCACAAATCAGAATGCGTCGGATGTCCCGCGACGAGATTGAGGCAATTATCACCACATCGCTAAATAAAGTCGGCATGACCATCGAAAAAGACGGACTTCACGAGGCGTCCCGTATTGCGATTGGACTTCCGCATTATGCACATTTACTGGGCCTCTATTCTGCACGTGTCGCTCTTGAAGATGGGCAGAAGAGCATTTCACAACCGCATGTGACCAAGGCCGCAATGAGGGCAACGACAAAAGCACAAGTGACTATTCAGACAGTATATAGTAAAGCAACGATCAGCACCAAGAAAAATGCACTATACAAACAGGTCCTTCTGGCGTGTGCGTTAGCGGAGACGGACGACTTCGGATACTTTGCACCAACCGACATTCGAGAACCGCTTGAGAGCATCCTCAAGAGAGCTTATGGCGTTGAGGCTTTCGCAAGGCATTTACATGCATTTTGCAATGATGATCGTGGGGCGGTATTGCGTAAAGCGGACTTGGTCAATAGGCCGCGTTTTCGATTCACGAATCCACTCACGCAACCGTTTGTTCTAATGAAAGGGTTGCTTGAAGGCCTTATTACAGACGAAGACCTGCGCGCAACTCGGGATACTAATGATTCACAAAGTCGGCTTTTCTAGACCATTGCTTCGGCCGCTTTGGGGTAATTTTCCATCTCTTGACGCCAGATAGCATGGCCAGCCAGCATTACCACCTTTGAACCCACCAGCCACCGCCCCAAACCCTATGGATTTCACGGGTTAGGCACTTTATAATCGAGCAATTCGCATCCGATTTGGGGCCTGGTTGATTTCAGGCCGGCTGGAAAGGAACGGTGTACGATGGATACTCCCTCGCAAAAAACGCCTGGGCTGGGAACGCTGGCCGTTCACGCGGGGCAAACGCCGGACCCCGCCACGACGGCTTGCGCCGTGCCGATCTACGCTACGACAAGCTACGTGTTCCGCAGCACCGAGCACGCTGCCGATCTGTTCGGCCTGCGCGAGTTTGGCAACATCTACACCCGGTTGATGAACCCCACCACCGACGTGCTGGAGAAGCGGCTCGCGGCGCTCGACGGCGGCGTGGGGGCTCTGGCCTTCGCTAGCGGACAGGCGGCCATCTCGGCTGCGTTGCTGACGATCGTCCACGCCGGACAAAACTTCATCTCGGCCAAGGGGCTGTATGGCGGAACCTGGGCCCTGTTCACCCAAACCTTCGCCAAGCTCGGGATCGAAGTGCGGTTCTTCGATCCTCATCAGCCGGAAAGCATCGACGAACTGATCGACGAAAATACCCGAGCCGTGTATCTCGAAGCAGTTGGCAATCCGAAAAACGAAGTGCCCGACTACCCAAAAGTCGCCGCGGCCGCCCATCGCCATGGGCTGCCGGCGATCATCGACAACACGACGCTCACGCCCTCGCTGCTGCGGCCCATCGAACACGGCTTCGACATTGTGGTCTACTCGACGACGAAGTTTCTGGCCGGGCACGGCGTGCATTTGGGCGGGGCGATCGTCGATAGCGGCAATTTTTCTTGGTCAAAGGACGCAAAGAAGTGGCCCGAGCTGACCGCGCCCGATCCCTCGTATCACGGAATGGTGTTTGAAGAGGCCTTGCGGCCCGCGGCGTATATCGCCCATGTGCGCACGCATTGGCTGCGCGATATGGGTGCGTGCCAAAGCCCGTTCGGCGCGTTTTTGACGCTCTTGGGCATCGAGACGCTGCATTTGCGCATGCCGCGCCATGCCGAAAACGCGCTGGCCGTGGCCGAGTTCCTCGAAGGCCATCCGGCCGTCGCCTGGGTCAACTATCCCGGCCTGCCGAGCCATCCCGACCATGCGAACGCCAAGAAATATCTCTCCCAGGGCGCCGGCGCGATCGTCGGCTTTGGGGTCAAGGGCGGCAAAGAGGCCGGGGCCCGGCTGATCGAGAACGTTAAGCTGTTCAGCCACCTGGCGAACATCGGCGACGCGAAGTCGCTGATCATCCATCCCGCCTCGACCACGCATTCACAACTTACTCCCGAAGAACAATTACAGACCGGCGTTTCGCCCGAGTTCGTCCGCCTGTCGATCGGCATCGAGGACGTGCGCGACATCATCGCCGACCTGGACCAGGCGCTTGGCCGCTAAATAGACTTTCATGCCCAACGACACTTTCGATAGCAGCGACAGCGTTCGGACCGGCCAGCCGCTGAAATACGCGCAGTCGGTCACGCTGTGCGAACCTTTGACGCTGGAGCTTGGCGGACGGTTGCCCGAAGTGACCGTCGCCTTCGAGACCTACGGCACGCTCAATGCGCGGGCCGACAACGCGGTGCTTGTGTGTCACGCGCTGTCCGGAGATTCGCACGTCGCCCGACACGGCCCGGACGACGATCCCGGCTGGTGGGACGTTCTGGTCGGGCCGGGCAAACCGATCGACACCGACCGGTACTTTGTGATTTGCCCCAATCTGCTGGGCGGATGCCGCGGTACGACCGGGCCGAACAGCATCAATCCGGCCACCGGCCGCCGTTATGCCACCGATTTTCCGGTTATCACCGTCGGCGACATCGTCGAAGTGCAGCGGCGGTTGGTCGACCACCTGGGCATCGGGCGGCTGCTGGCCGTGGTGGGCGGTTCCTTGGGCGGACACGCGGTGGCAACCTGGGCTACGCGCCTGCCCGATCGCGCGGCCGGCGCCGTCGCCCTGGCCACTTCGCCGCGGTTGACCAGCCAAGCGCTGGCCTTCGACGTGGTCGGCCGCAATGCCATCCTACGCGATCCGGCCTATCACAAGGGGCAATACTACGACGCCGGCCAAGGGCCGAACGTCGGGTTGGCCATCGCACGAATGCTCGGGCACATTACCTATCTCTCGCGCGAAGCGATGATGCAAAAATTCGACGCCCAGCGGCTCCGCCCGCGCGATGTGCATACCCAATTTGAAACCAAATTCTCCGTCGGCTCCTATCTGGCCTACCAGGGCGACCGTTTCGGCGAACGATTCGACGCCAACAGCTACCTGACGCTGACCATGGCGATCGACTTGTTCGATCTTGGCGAAACGCGCGAAAAACTCGCCGCCGCGCTGGGCCGATCGACCTGCCGGTGGCTGCTGATGAGCTTCAGCAGCGACTGGCTGTTGCCGCCGTTCCAGTCGCAAGAGATGGTCGACGCCTTGATCGCACACGACAAGCCGGTCACTTACTGCAACGTGCAGACCGACTGCGGGCACGACGCTTTTCTGCTGCCGAATCAATTGAATGTCTACGGCGAGTTGATTCGCGCGTTTCTGACGAACGTCAGCGAAGGGCAAGGGGGCGAGAAGGCGTTTAGCCCCGGCGTCCACGCCGGGACGGACGCTGAAGCCGCCGAAAGCTCCAAACCGTTGCCCACGGCCACCAGCATCTTCCATCACGAACGGCTCGACTACGAAACGATTCTCGATTTGATTCCGGCCGGCGCCAGCGTGTTGGACCTCGGTTGCGGGACCGGCGGGCTTCTGGCGCGGCTGCGGGCCCGCGGGCACCGCCGGCTGGTGGGCATCGAACTGGACGAACAGGCCATCGTCACTTGCGTTCGACGCGGGCTTGACGTGGTCCAGGCCGACTTGAACAAGGGGCTGCCCGCCTTCGCCGACGGGCAGTTCGATTTCGTCGTCCTATCACAGACGTTGCAAACGGTGCTCGACGTGGCTCGCGTGCTGCACGACATGCTCCGCGTCGGGCGGCGCGGGATCGTCAGCTTTCCGAACGTGGCCCATCGCAAGCTGCGGGCCGAATTGGCCGAGGCCGGCCGCGCCCCTCGCGTTCAGGCCGAACACGGCTTTCGCTGGCACAACACGCCCTATGTTCGCTGGCTTTCGATCGCCGATTTCGAGGATTTTTGTCGCGAGCAAGGCATTGTGATCCATCGCCAAATCGCGTTGGACACCGAAGCCGACGCCCTGGTGTACGACAATCCCAATCTGAACGCCGACGTTGCGGTGATGGTACTCAGCAAGTAGCGGAGCGTTGGTCGCGAGGCGAGGCGAGAGGGTTAGGGGCAATCATTGCGCCCCCAAATCGAAGAAGCCCGCACAGCGAACGCGGGCTTCTTCCCAACCAAGCTGGAATGAGCGAGGGGCGGCACGCCAAACTTGGCAATCTGCTACCCATGTTTCAAATTGAGCCAGCGATTGAACCTGGTGTGTCGGCCCTTCCCTTTCGCTGACCAGCCTAATGAACTATAGCACGAAGGGCCGCCGCGGGCAAGAATTTTATCTGCCGCTACCAGCCCATCACCATGTTCGATTCGATCGCCTTGCGCGAGCGCTCTA
>CAYMQL010000233.1:0-5015 GCA_964392255.1 uncultured Planctomycetaceae bacterium
TCTCCCCTCTCCCCTCTCCACTCTCCACTCTCCACTCTACGCAGCCAGCCGCGATGCTTGCCGGGCGACGTAGAGTTCCGCAAACGCCGGGCAGATTGCGGCCAGTAGCCGCAGCCATGCATCGGCGTCGGCCTCGTGCAGAAAGCACGCGGCGGCATCGACTCGCTTGCTTTGAACCAGGGCGCGTACGCATTCGGTGGCCGAATCGGAGACCGCCACGGCAACCTGGCTGCGCGGAAATTCCCGCAGCAGATGCTCGGCGCCGTCGAACGCCATCGGGGCGAACATCGCCCCGGACATGTCGCGATGCCCCGGGCCTCGGATTGTCGCCCCGCCGCGCCGCAGCAGCGCAACCCGGGCCTCGGCCCCTAGCGCGAGAAGCTGATTGACCAACTTCACAATCGCGCCGCAACTCGCGGCGTCCTCGGCGACAAAAACGACCGTAGGCCGATTCCGACGCACATTGCGTTCCAGCATCCGGCGCGAAGGTCTGAGTCTTTCAACCTCTCCAAAGCCGTCTTGCACCGCAACCACGCGCGGCGTTGCGTTGTCGAGATGCTCTCGTAGCGCGCGGATCGCGCGCCGCGGCTGCAACGCCAACAGCCGCAGCTTGTCGCGATGGCGCGCGGCGTTCGTCGCCGCCTTCCAGGCGAAGCTCGCCATCTCGGCCAGCGCCGCGCGCCGGCGTCCGTCGGGCCAAAACCGGCGCCGCACGTCGTCCAATGCGCCGAGGGCGCGAAATCGCCGCAACCGATCGTCGTATTGCTCGCCCCAGCGACGGCGGAACGCGGCCTCGTCGCCCGGCGAAAACTCTTCACGTTGCGACGTCGCATCGCCGCCGGCAAGATGGCAGACATAAACGTCGGTCGCCGCGACGGCCCGCCAACCCTCGCCCACAAGACGCATGTGCAGGTCCGCCTCGGCCCAGGAAAATTGGTCGAACGACTCGTCGAAGCCGCCGTGTCGCAAAAGCGCTTCACGCCGCGCCAGCAGACAGAATCCGCCGGACGGAACCGCGTCGATCGCATTCGCTCGATCGGCAAGACGCTCATCCATAGCAAAACAACTCGCGCCGGGGGCCATCGGCAGCGAAAGATGCTCGCTCTGGTTCGAAAGCGGCGCCGCCAGCGCAACGCTGGGATCCGCTTCGGCGGCGGCCGCGAGTCTTGCGAGCCAGCCTGGCGGCACCACGACGTCGCCGTGCAGCAGGCCGACGTATTTCGCCGAAGCCCGGGCAATGCCGCGGTTGAACGAGGCGACGGGACCCAGCCGCTTTTCGTTCCGGCAAAGCCGGACGTTGGCGCGGCTCGACGCATAGCGTTCCAGCAGTGCGCGAGTCGCCTCGTCGGCGTGGTCGTCGATCATCAGGAGTTGCCATCGCGGATCGTTCGTGTTGCGCAGAACCGATTCGATGCCGACCGCCGCCGACCGCGGCCGGCCGCCGGCGTAGAGAATCAGTTGCACGTCGGCAGCGTTTTGCGAAAGCGGGGCGACCGCGCGAGACGAGTTTCGTTCGTCGCGCCATTCCTCAAAAATCGCTTCGATCGCGCGCCGCCACTCGACGGCGCGGCGTTCGAGCGTGCGCTGTGCAAAAACCTGCCCTTGGGCCGCTTCGGCCATTGCCGCGCGCAGCCCGTGGTCGTCCAACAAGCGGTTCAGCCCCTCGCGCCATGCCTCGGGCGAGTTTTCGGCCAGGTAGCCGGTCTCCAAGTGCCGCACCGACTGCTCGTAGACGGGCACGCGGCTGTAAATGCCGGGAATCCCGAGCGCGCTGTAATCGAGATACTTGATGTCCGACTTGCACCGGCTGAAATCGTCGACCCGCATCGGCGCAATGCCCACGTCGAAGTGCATATTGGCGATCATCCACGCGACGAACTGCCGATATTCCGCGTTCCGCAAGCCTACGCGCAACAGGCGGACGGGCAAATCGCCGAAGACCGCGCGTACGGTCGCCCGATCCACCGCCCCGACAATCTGAAGCTCCACGTCGTCGCGCCGTCGGCGAAGCACCGACCGCAGCGCCGGCGCAATCATGCGCACGTCGTCGCCGTGCGCGATGGTGCCCATATATCCGATGACCTGGCGGCGGCGGCGTTCAGGCCGACGCCCGACGGCCGGTCGAAACAGGCGTTCGTCGAGCGCGTTCGGCACTACAAAAATGCGGGAGTTCAGTTCCGAGAAGCGATCTTTGAGCGCCGGGGTCGAAACCAGCATGGCGTCGGCCTCGCGGGCGAAAAGGCCCACCGCCGCCCGTTTTTTAACCGTCGCCGCCGGCGCGTCGAGCAAGTTGTCATCAACAGAGTAAATTAGGCACGCACCGGCCCGCCGCACGTCGTCGACCAGCTTTGCGGCGCGTTGAGGCGTAATGTCGGGCTGCCAGTAACGATCGACGACGACCACGTTTGCGCCCGCGCAGCTCGGCCGATCGCCCGCGACCACGTCGAACGCCTCGGCATTGACCGGATGGCCAAGCGGCCTTAGCAGCCGGATGGACGACGGTCCCAAGGGCGTCGCATCGTAGCCGTGTTCGTAGCGGATCAGAATTCGCAATCGCTCGCTCAACGGGGCGCTCCTTCGCCGCACAAGCCTTTGTTTCCTATCCGGCCGGAGACGCAGAGCGGCCCGGCGATTTCCGTCCCGACAGGCGAACCATGCGTTCGCGCCACCGCCACGTTCGCGAGTTGGTAATCAGTGCAAGCTCGCTCTGCAATTCCGCAATCTTCGAGTGCAGTTCGTACTCGACCTGGACATGGCGAAGCCGTTCGGTGTGGAGTTCCGCACAAAAATGGTTTCCCCGATCGGACAGAATCGCCTCGCGTGCCGCGGCGTCGCGCAGAAGCCGCTCCAGATTGGACGGATCTCGCCCGGCCGGCGGCAATCCGGCAATCCGCCGATAGGCGTCCTCGGCCGGATGAAGGACGGCCGCGGCCTCATGGTGCCTGCAACTGCCGTCATACGCTTCGGCCGCCGCCTCGGCGTTCCAAGCCAGATTGCAGATTTCCGCCGCGCACCGCAAATCTTCGGCAAACATCTGCGGAGCGAACCGCACCACGGCCCGATCGCCGCGCCAGTTTTCCATTATGTCGAGCATCCGCCGGTAGTGGACGGCGGTCACATCCAACGCATCGCCGTAGCGGATCGCTCCGCCGGCCCGCATGAAAATGCTCATCGCAATTTCGTGCGGCGAGCGCAACACAAGCAACGGCACAACCCGCAAGCCGGGAAACGCCGAAAGCACATGTTCCCAAAACGGCCAGAGCAGCGGAACGCGCGGGTCTTTGAATCCCGAGACCGGGCCGGACGCCGTCAATGCCTGCACAAAGGCTTTGCCCTGCTCGATCGACTCGGCCGAGATCGGACAAGAACCCAACGTCCAGCGGCCGTCGCTCGCACAGAAGCGGCTCAGCACCTCCGGCGACTCGGGCACGTCCAATCGAAATCCGAAGACCTGATCCAACAGCTCCATATCGAGTTCGAACAAGGGCATCGCCTCGAAATGCCCGTGCTTATTGTGTTCGTTGCTGCCGAGCAGCTCGAACGGCCCGAGCGACATTCCCAACCGCGCAAGCGCCGCGGCCGCCAAGCTCGAGCCGCTGCGGTGCATGCTCAGAATTACGATTAGCGTTTTGCCATCGGCGGAGAAGGTCATCGGCTCAGCCATCGAGGGGATTCTTGCCTACAAACCACGGGGATGATACCCAATGCAGCCGCCGGGGGTCAAGATCCATCTATATTCCGACGAACAACCCCAGATTGCGCAGCCAGCCGCGTCGCAAAAAACCGCGGCGAATCAACGTCGTCCGCCGATGAAGAAAACCGCACTCGCCCAAGTGGGCGAACGCCGCGACCAAATCGCGCTGTTCTGGGGCAAGCTCGGCACTGAAACGATCCAGCAACGCCTGTGCCTGGCGCTGCGAGGATCGCAGGCGGTCGCGAAATCCGCCCTGCGCAAAACATCGCAAGGCCTCGCTCGCGGCATATCGGACGTTCAAGCCGCGCGCGCCGACCTGGTTTCGGTTGTGCTGCCGGTACAAAACCGTCGGCTGCGGCAGATATTCCAGCCGGCCGACCGCCGCGGCGACCAACGCCAGCCACCAGTCGTGAATGACCGCCTCGGCCGGCACCGGCAACGCCGCACGGAGCAAGCTTCGATTGGCCATCAGCGTGCAGCCGGTCACCACGTTTTGAACCAGCAGCCGATTCAACCGCTTGTCCTGAACCGGATCGAGCTTCTCATAGGTCCAAAACGAGTTGCAGATCGGCTTCAGGGACGCATCGACGACGACCAAATCCGTATGCACCAAGATGGGACAGTCGCGGCCGGCATCGCGCTCGACTTGTCGCATCCGCTGCAACGTGGCCGCGATTTTGTCGGGCAGCCACACGTCGTCCTGATCGCAGAGCATCACGTAATCGGCGTCGGCATGTTCCAACAAACGCCCAAAACTGCGGCACGACCCGAGATGGCCGTCTCCGTCGTCGAGCAGCGCGATTTGGACCGGATATCGGGCGGCGCAACGCTCTAACACGGCCCGGGTGTCGTCGGTCGATCGGTCGTCGCGCACGATCAACCGGCGCGGCGGGCAGGATTGACCGAAGACCGACTGAATTTGCGCGTCGAGGAAGCGATCTCCGTTGTAGGCGGCCAGCACCACGTCGACCGAGTCTACCCCATTTGCCATGCTCGACCTCGCGCAGAACGTCCGCTGAATGCCGCCGCGGCAGGCAGGATACCGCCCCCGCCGCGGCGGTGTCAAGCTCAAGGCCCGTTGACGACCGGGCTTCGGCATGGCATACTAGGGTTTTCGAGGCCCGGCTTGGCCGGACGGTCCGCAACTGCTTGCGGCACAACGACATGGTGGCTGTAGCTCAGTTGGTTAGAGTGCCAGATTGTGGATCTGGATGTCGTGGGTTCAAGTCCCATCAGCCACCCTTTCGGATTTTGTGACGGACGGCGTCGGGGGACTGTCCCAATTTTCGTGTCAGCGAAAATGGGACTGTCCCCTTTGCCG
>CAYMQL010000234.1:0-4994 GCA_964392255.1 uncultured Planctomycetaceae bacterium
CTCAAACTCTACGCGCTCCATGAATCCAGGTACGCTTTAGTCGGATGAACCTAAAAAAAACACCAGATTTGAAGGAATTGAGTCATGGGATTTCTTTCGAGCATTTTCGGTCGGCAAAGCGGTCGTTACGGCAAAAACGCTTCTGGCAAAGCAATTTTCGGACGCACTTCTCGCCAAGGTTTCAAGCCGGTCCGGCTTCGCCTGGAAGCACTTGAAGAACGACAACTGCTCTCTCTGTCGACGGGCACAGACTCGCCCCCCCCTATGGATGGGTTATCTTATAACCTTTTGCTTATGCTCAACGACGATGTAACCAATAAGGTTGCAAGCTGGAGCGTGGATTGGGGCGATGGATTGGCCGCCAAGACGAATGTAGAGCAATACTCGGCGGCCGATGTCGCGGCGGCCGGCGGCCTGCTGAAACATCAGTATGCCGACGCCGCGCAGACCTACGCTATCACAGTCACGATGACCGATGCCGCCGGCAATGTCCAGCGACTCTCGGGCGGCACGGCGCAATCCTTCGATTCGACTCAGATCGAATCGTTGCCGGGTTATGCGATCGGCGCCACTCTTGCCTTCCAAAGCAGCGGAAAGTACGTGCTGGCTCAGCCCGACGACAACGCCAACTACCTGTTGCAGCGATTCAACGCCGACGGCAGCCTGGACGTCAATTTCGGGGCCAAGGGCGTCGTAACCACCGACGTAAGCTGCTTCGGGCTAGCCACCGCAGCCGTCCAGGCCGACGACGGAATCATCTTGATGGGCTGCAAGCCGACGGCCGACAAACTGGGCGCAAGCGAATTCATCGTGCAACACTACAGCGCCAACGGCATCCTCGATGCAAGCTTCGGCGTCGGGGGCACGCTATCCACCGGACTGTTTGTCGCCGACGGCAAACTGCAATCGCTCAACGAGACCGATTCGCTCGGCGCAGCAGAGACGTGCGTCCTCGATGTTTTGGCCGATAACTTTGCGGTCGAGCCCGAAAGCCGGCTCGCATCGCTGCAAACCGTCTTGCAAAGCGAGTCGGACCTCGGCGTCGACCAGTCCGCCGGCTCGCTGGCCGGCTCGCAACAGATGCTCATGCTGGACAATCCCGTGATGCGCTACTGGGACGGCGGCGCCGGCACTCAGTATTGGTCTGATTCAGACAACTGGGTTGGCGATGTAGAGCCCTCAGAAGGGGATATCCTGGTGTTTGACACGGCAACCGCCATCACCACCTACAATGACTGTTCTGACTATACTTTGCCATACGAATTTCACTCCATCATCATTGACGGCGCCGGCGTCACAATTACCGGAAACTCGTTCTTGTTGACGGATGGAATCACAGTTGAGAACGGCGCAACCGGAACGGTCAGTACGAATATCGTCCAATACGGACCATCATTGGACTTCGATGTAAATGGCAATCTGACAATATCCGGCCAGATATCCGGCCAGATGGTAGACGGCCAGATGGCATACGGCAGCGGAGACATTACAAAAACGGGTTCGGCCACGCTCACGCTCAGCGGAGAAAACGCTTTCTTGGGCGACATGATCATCGAAGCCGGCGCCTTAGCATTGGGGAATGATTATGCCTTGGGCCACTCGAAATCAATTACGATTGCCGGCAGCGGCGTCACAATTTCCGGCGCAGGATATTCCATCGCCCGAATGGATGAAATCGTAGTTCAGGCCGGCGCAAGCGGAACGATCAGCGCGGGCCTCGACCTGGACAGGCCGCTAGACCTCGACATCGGCGGCAACCTGACCATTTCCGGCCAGATCTCCGGCAGCGGAACGCTCACCAAAACCGGTTCGGCCACGCTTACGCTCAGCGGCAACAACGATTTCGAAGGCGTCGCGACCATCGAAGCGGGCAAAGTGGCGTTGGGCCACGTTAATGCCTTGGGCGACACGGACAACGGCGTCCATCTGAACGGCGAAACCGCCGAGTTGGACATCTGCGGCTATCAGCCAACCATCGGCAAACTGGTCCTCAGCAACGGCCTTAGCACGGGCGCCGTCATCAACAGCGGCAGCAGCAATGGCAGATTGACGAGTTCTTCGTACTATGTACTCAAGGGCACGATCAGCGCCAATCTTGCCGGCGGATCGTTGACCAAGATCGGCCCCGACGACGTGTTCCTCTCCGGCACGAACAACACCTATACCGGTGTGACCACCGTGTGCGCCGGCACGCTGGAGCTTGTGGGATCGGGCGCCTGGAGTGTTGTTACCACTACTGGCGGCGGTGCGAATATTAATGGCGGCCAGTTGGTCTTCGACTACACAGGCGGCAGCACCCCGGCCGCGACGATCGACAGCCTGATGGATTACAGTTATCACTCTGGCAGCGCGACCCACTTCGACCGCGGCCAATTCCAGAGTTTGAACGCCGATAGCGATCATGCCTTGGGCTGGCGAGATGGCTGGCGAGCCGGTGTGTCCACTGCCAACCATTTGACGGTAATGTACACGCTTTACGGCGACGCCACAGCGAACAGAGCCGTCGACATTTCCGACCTGTCGATCTTGGGCCAGCATTGGAACGGCACGGGCAAGGTCTGGGCGCAAGCCGATTTCAACTACAACGGCGTCGTCGATATAACCGACCTGTCGATCTTGGGCCAGAATTGGAATCAAGGAATGGCCAACAGCCCCGCGGTAACGCTCGCCGGCGCCGATGCGGTTACGCAAGGATTCGACTATATGCTGGAACTCGGAACCGTTTCGGGAATGGTTCTGGATCATTATGAAGTCGATTGGGGCGACGAGTCTTATACGGAGTCCTATAGCGATCCGGGCTTGGCGTCGCACCCATACGACGACGCAATCAGCCTTCAGGTGATCAGCGTTCGCCTGGTTGCCGACGACGCGAACGATACGCAATATCCGGGCGTGGGGGTGAAGGTCGTCGTCGTACAAGAGCCGTATAATCCGCCCGACACGGCTCAAGGCGTATTGACGGTGGTGGAGAATTTCGTTGCGGAAGAGCTTATGTGCGCCCTGTTGGGCACAAGCTCTTGGCAGGGACCGGGCACTGGCATCGTTGTTACGGATTACGCATTAGACTTTCGCGGTATCGATATACTTGCTTATCCTCATGCCGTATCAACAGGCGTGTTTGTGAACGACCTGACTACCGGGGATTACAGCGACCTGGCGCCGTACGGCATTGTGCTTAGCACCGGCAACGCCGCCCATTATGGCACTGGTCAGGATTATATGCCGAGCCCGGCAGGCTACACTTCTTGTTATTATAATAAGTACATTGGACAACTCGTAGACCCGGACAGCGATCAGTTCGCTCTTCTGTATTCTATATCCGGCGCCTCCTTGCCTGATGAGGTTGAATTTTATGACCCCACCCAGTTAGATATTACTTTTGACGTGCCGTCCGGCTACAACAGCATCACGTTCGAAGTCGTGTTCGGCACGGAGGAATATGAAGATTTTGTTGGAACCAAATTTCCTGACGCTTTTGGTTTCTTCCTCAACGGCAGCACAACCAATCTTGCCTTGGTAGACGCCTATGGTCCGCCCGAACTGCATGCTACAAGAATAAAAGGCGTGATTGGACCAGAGGTCTTAGAGGGCGATCCCCTCGGTCTGTGGCCGATCAACGCAAACCACCCGCAAATAACAAACATTACCGGCACGGAGTTGAACGGCGTTTTAGCGCCGGATGGAGAAATTGTTCTAACGTATACGCTATATGTTGGAGAAAACACCATCGATAATACGCTGACATTTATCATAGCAGACAGCGGCGATGCGTGCCTTGACTGCACAGCTTATATTGCCAACCTGCGCGGAACATGGGTTGAGCCACCTCAGACGCTGGCCATGGGCGGGGAGGCGGGCGCAGCCTGCTTGCTCGCCGAATCCGATCCGGTGGCGATCGATATAGCGGTCGTCGCGCAAACGTCGGCCGGGCTGCGAGCGATTCGATTCGCAGTGGCCGACATGGCCCGAAACCGCCGCGATCTCTACGACGACGACCGTTCGTCCATCCCGGGTCGCGACGCCGCGGGCTGGGAGTGGTTTGTCGATTCGACGCCGGAAAGCGGCCGAGAGCAAACCGGCAGCATTGAGCCGCAAGCCGACGATCGTTTCGACTTGCTTTCCGGCGTAATAGACGAGTTGGGCGGCGGCGATTTTGACAACAGCGCCGACGGGATAATCGCCACGCTATCGGCCGGCGCGATACACGATTCTCTTCGTCAATACGATCCGGCGCGGCTGGCCGTTTTAGACGGTCTGTTCGATCGGGCAGACCGCTGGGCCCAAGACTCTGACGACTCCGCGTCGGATATTTTGTGCAATAACGGCATCGTTTACGTGTAATATATCCTTGGATATCCCATGGAGGTGAACTCATGCTCTCACGTCTTATTATGTGTTTTCTTGTTTGCTTCGGGTTATGCGCAACGGCCGCCGCAGAAACGATCATGATCGACGATTTCGAGTACGGGGCCTTGTCGCTATACGCCGCCGAAGAGGACGGTATTCGGGATGCTACAACCATAGTCAGCGGACTACCCCCTTCGCACACTGTAGGTGGACAACGTACTGTGAGCATCAGCATCGGCCTTGGGCCCGGGCCTGTCACCGCTGAATTGTCGCCCGATATTCCAAATTTGGTGGACGACACACTTGATTTTAGTATCTCCACTGGTCAGAGGTGCTCTCTCGGAATTACCTATAACGGCGGGGGATCGCTTGGCATTAACATGAGTGGCTGTGATCGTTTTGAGTTCGACCTCCCGACAGCGTCGTCGGAAAGCGATATTTTCATGAGGCTCCCGGGCATTGACGGCATTGGGAGAATAGCGGGCATTCTAACTCCGGGGCCAGGAACCTACCAACTGCCATTCACTGCCTTCAGCAATGCTGCAACCATTGATTTTTCCAATCTTGCGTATGTATATGTGAGTTTTTGGGGCGGCAGCATTCAAGTCTCGGAGATTCGGGCTGTGCCCGAGCCTTCGGCAATGCAA
>CAYMQL010000235.1:0-4989 GCA_964392255.1 uncultured Planctomycetaceae bacterium
TGATGTTGGCGCCGCCCAGGGTCAAGATCGGGGCCTGAGCGCCGTCGCCGTTGAGCTGCAACGTGCCGGCTTCGACCGTGGTCGCGCCGGTGTAGCTATTCACGCTGCTGATCGTGACCTTGGCCGTGCCTTGCTTCAGCAGCGTGGCCGCGCCGGCGATGCCTTGGGTGCCGGAGATCACGAAGTTCATGCTGGAGTTATTGAAGACCACGCTTGCCGGCGAGACGTCGGCGGTGGAGATGTCGGCGGTCGCGCCGCTGGCCGTGTCGTCGAAGGTGGCTACGAAGCCATCGACGTAGCTGGCCGCAGCGCCGCCGACGGTGGCCTTCCAGTTGCCCGTCGTTCCGGTGCTCCAAGCTGTGCCGCTGGCGCCGGTCCAGGTCACGTCCGCTCCTACAAACTGCTCTTCGAGCAAGGCAATGCGGAAACCCTGATTGAACGGTTCGTACGTTGGCCGATTGGAGCCGGCGAAGCAGCCGTGCGCACACATGCGCGACCACGTTGGCGATCCCAACGTAGTAGTGCCTTCGGCGAATCCGCCGCCAGCCATAGTCCTATAAGTTGCCGAGGAAGGGTTTTCAAGATACTCTCTCTGGTTGCCCGCCTGATCGTACGTGCCATAGTAGCTCACGGAGTTTTCGAACTCTCCAACTTCGGTGACAAAGTAGGGCTCGGCGACGCAATACGTTAAGCGAGTGCCGTCCGGCCGGTAATTCGCGTTGTTGCCGGAATCGACGGTCTCTACCAAATTGCCTGGAACATCGTCTTCGTTGGTCTGCGTGGGAAAATCCCAGTATCCGCCCGTACCGTCCTTGGTCGGATCGTAGTACGCGGCCTTGAACCATTCATCCGTGGTTGGCAGCACATAGCGAGCGCCCTCCTCGTAGGTCTTACGAGTCACGAGCATTAAGCCGTCGTCATCATTGACTCCGTTGAGCAAATACGATCCATCTTCGGTGGTGGCGAGGCCCTGGGCGCCGGTTGGCTGGCCGTTGGTCATCCAGTTGCAGAAACGAACTGCATCGGCCCAAGACACGCATCCGACCGGCCGGTCGGTCCATTCGGGGTCTGGAATGGAGTAGACGTAGTCCCCATCGTAGCCCGTTCTCTGGATGAAGCCGAGAGTAACAGGCGTTACGCCGTCTCTCGCATACCATGTGCCGGTCTCCATGTAATCGGTCCACAAGCCATACGTGTCGGACTTAGCCACGGCATTAAGGAAAGCCGTGTACTGTCCGACTGTGATCTCAAACTTGCCGATATTGTACGTGTAATCCACTCCTCCGCTATAACCGCCAGCGTAATAAAGCGTATCGTCAGGATTCCCCGGATTCCCGATGTGAACGGTCTCGATGTTGATTGCCTGCGCACTTACAGCGCAGCAGGCCATCAAGGCCGCCGCCAGCAGAACCATCACTCCCGTCTTTCTGAATTTCATGTCATACCTCCAAAAAACGATGGGATTCGAAAAATATTCTGCCGGCGCTGGAATCCCGCGCAGCATCGCGACAAACTAGACCTTCAATTGCGAATAAGGAACAACAAACACTCCCGAACATGCGAATTTTCTTCGCCGCCCGAGGATGCCCGTGCCAAAAAAACCGTTGCCGTTCCGTGAAAATCAATTACAACCCATGCCGGCTTGCACAAGAAAAAACACCCGGCCCAAGAGCGAGCTGTACACGACACTCCGAGCGGACGCTTTCCGCGGCAACCTCGCCACAGACTCACACGCATCCTATATTACTTATAACCAGCACAGCTTGTGCAGTTCAAGGAATTGGCGAGAAAGGACCCGCTATATTGCGGCATTCTTGGCCTCTTTTGCGACACGGGGACTGTCCCAATTTTCGTGTCCGCGAAAAGGGGGCAGTCCGCTTTGCTTGACATGCAGGAAGAGATGCTCGTAAGCATGGCCGCCGTTATGAACCGGAAAGGGGGCTTGGCATCACACTCGCGTGCCCAGCCGAATCACACTTGGCGGCCCATCTGAATCTCCCTGCGGTATTCGCTAGGCGTCGAGCCGGCGGCTGTGCGAAATATCTCGGCAAACCGTCGTGCCGTGGAGAAGCCCGACTGCCTGGCTATTCTGGATATCGGTAAATCGGTGCTTGCCAGAAGCTCCTTCGCGCGCTCGATGCGCACGCGACGGATTTCTTCGAGAATGGAATGCCCCAGCAATTCACGGAATTTCCTCTCAAGCGTCCGCCGGCAAACGCACAGTGCCGTGCAGATGTTATTCACGCCGAGTGGTTCCGCCAAGTGATTGCGAATGTGGTGGAGGGCGGCGGTGACGATGGGCTCGTCGACGGCGAACAAACTGGTGGATTGACGCGTCACGACCCGGATCGGCGGCAGAAACAACGGTTTGGCGGCCACAGGCTTGCCCGACATCATTTGATCTAACAGTCGAGCTGCCTCGAAGCCGATCTTCAGCGTGGGGACCGCGATGCTCGACAGCGGCGGAAAGGCGATCTCGCATTGCAGTTCTTGATTGTTGACGCCAAGAATCGCCACTTCGTCGGGCACGCGGATTCCCAGAATCCAGCATGTGTCAATCAGGTCGCAGGCTGTTGCATCGTGATCGGCCAGGATCGCCACGGGCTTTTTCAATTCGCTAAGCCACTTCCGGATTCGAGAATCCACTTTTGTCCAACTGGTTCGACGCGGTAAATACGGCAAATACTTGGTGTGGCAGACGCAAACCTCAAACCCAGCCTTTTCAACGGTCTTTCGAAAACCGGCTTCTCGCAGTTTCGGATAGATCGCCATCCCGCTGCCAAGGAACCCGAAATGCCGATAGCCGCGAGCAAGAAAATAGTCTGCGGCAAGCTGACCGATCGCCGTAGGGTCGACGTCGACCGTGGGAACGTCCAGGCCATCGAGAATGTAGGCCACATCCACCACAGGCTTGCCGAGATCAAGAATCTCCCTGGCAATCTTTGCGTCGTCGAAATGGGCGATGATTCCATGCGGATCCCATTGCTTCAGCGGCCTGATGACCGCTTTGGTGGCTGAATCGCTATGGAACAGCCACTCCTTGGAATGCTTCGCGTATGCGCGGATCCCCGTCGACACTAGCCGGTGGAACCCGGGACACTGAAGCATCAACAATGCAATCCGTCGAGGTTCTTTCATATCGATGCAATGGTAATCAGTCACACCCCGAAAAGCAATGAAGAGGCGGATTCATGCAGGAGTGCTGCAAAGCCCCTCAACAGGTTATTCTGATCGCGCGGACGCCGCTAGCGGCTCGCGGCGCCGGGCTGGCTTTCAATCGGTTCGTGTACCTGATCCAGATACTGCTGCCCTTCTTTCTCTAGGAAGAAGTCCATCCATACGTAGTGCAGTTTCTTGCCGGCGACAACCTCTGCGCCGTGTTTCGAGCCCAACGGAATGTGAAGCAGCGTGTACGCCCCAAGCGGAACCTTAGACCCGTCAACCAAAACAAAGATGTCATTTCCGTCCAGCCCGAGAAAGAGTTGTTCGAGCATGGGATGCCGGTGGACGCCGACGGCATCGGGGCCTGTCGTCTCGACCGTCCCCATTGCCGCCCGGGGCACATAGTTCTGCGGCAACAGAGTCCGGCTGGTCGTCTTGGGACTTTTAATGGCCTCTTTGTAGGCCGGGCATTCGCTGAAATGTTTGACATGTGGCGCGGCGTTGTTCTCCGGGTATTTCCTCAACTCCAACTTGTCGTCCTCCGACAGCAGCTTGCGCACACGCAGTGCGTGCAATACCTTGCCCGGCGGCGCTTCGACCACGCACGACCAGCCGGGCGGCGAGCGGGCGATCGTCTCGCCCTGAATCTCATACAACTTCCCCTTTGTCCGCAGCGTTCCCTCGCCGGCAAGAAACAGCCAGACCACCTCCGCGTCGTTGACGGCCTTCTCAACATGTTGAGCTGGACCGAAGATCGATACGGCGTCGGTAGCGACGCCCTCGATCTCGCCCGGCAGCAACCTGCAAACAGTAACGCCCGCTTGCGGATGTTGTTCCGCCGTCGCGAGAGCAAGCCTTTCAACCGCAACATTGGCCGATTGCGCAAGCAACGATTCCGGTTGCCCAAGACAGAGAAATACAAGAGTCAAAAACAACGTCATAAAAAACATCTTTCCAACTCCTTCAGTGGAAAAGCTGTCGGGAACCGTTATGATTGTCCATCAGACAGCAGCCATACAGGTCAAAGGGCTTCCGTTCCTTTAGGTCGGCCACCGCCTTGATAAAGGCGACATAGTCGCCCTCGTCGTAAAACACCGGCTGCCGGTTGTTGCCACGGTTGATGACATGGTATAGCAATCCATCGTCAATCGGTCGTAATGGGCGAGGCATGGTGGCAGCTTAATCGACCTTGACCTCTTCTGCAACAGGATAATAGTTCCGCCCCCTTTTCCGCTACCGCTTCTTTTCCGCTGCCTTTTCCGCTGCGCTGTTTCCGCTGCCTTTTCCGCCGCGATTATTTTCGCCGCGATCAGAACGACCGCCGCTTCTGCAAGCGGTTCCTTTCTTGCTGCGACAACGATTGCTCGCCTTCTTCATCGGCTGAGTTAAGCCGTCATGCACCCGCTTTTCGGGGACTGCCCCAATTTTCGCATCAGCGAAAATGGGACTGTCCCCTTTGCCGGGAATCCCCTTTGCCGGGAATATCGCGGGCTCGTACCGTCCCCGAATCGGCCCGCACCGGGCTTTCATATTTCATACAAAATTATCATTATTTATACGATTTTTTCTATGGACAAAGTTTTTTGATCTGGTATAAGAAACTCGTTTTGCGGTGCAAAAGCGGTCTTGTTTCCGATTTTCAAGAAGTTTTCGCGCATCCAACCGCTTTTCGTGCGAGTGGATCCGCCGTACGTCTGCAAAGCCCGGCGCGACGGTGTTTTCATATTTTATACAAGATTGTCTTTTTCTATACGATATTTTTGTGGACAAGACCAATCCTGTTCGGCACGATTGTTGCACACCCATGAGTTGACGGCTCCAGGAGCG
>CAYMQL010000236.1:0-4969 GCA_964392255.1 uncultured Planctomycetaceae bacterium
GATGATCGTTGCCTTGGCCGCCGGTGCGTGGGCGCTGTATCGGCTGGCTTGCGACGGCATTCCCTTCGTCTGGCTTGCGGCCGATCTGAAAGGCCGGATGCTGGGGCGAGTCGCCGGATGGTTGGCCGGCGAGCCGCTCGAGGTCGGCGCCGCGTTTGCCGGTCTCGATTTTCTCGTTTTTATGGCGGCCCTCTATGCCGGTTGGCTCGTCGCGACGCAGCCGCCGCGGCGGTCGCGCGCGCTTTGGGCCGCCGCGGCGATTCTGGTCGGCCATTTCGTCTATCTCGCCCTTCTGGCCCATGCTGAATCGCTGCTTGCGGCGCTGCCCGAAATGACGCCGCCGCCGGATTCCGACATCAATCAGGTCGGTCTTTGGACCTGGGCCGACGGTCTGCGAACGCTGATCCCCTGGAACTTGCCGCTGGCGGCCGCGGCGATCTACGGCGCGATTGCCGCGGCGATGTTCCGCAGCGCAAAGTGGCTGCCGGTCGTCGAACTCGACGCGAAACAGTTGGAGCGAAAGAAGCGGGAAGAGAACGAAGAGATGTCCGGTTCGACGCTGGCCGCCGACATGCTGTTTCGGTTCGGCCCTCCGCTTCTGGCGTTGGTTGCGCCGCTGCTGATCGTTTTCGGCTTGAGCGAGCCCAACCTGAAAGGCAAGAACGTGGCGGCCTACGACGTGGGCTATCTCGACTGGGGCAAGCCGCGTCACGATTCCGAGGACGAAGGGCTCTACGGAATGCTGCCGATGCTGGTCGAATGCCTCGGCGGCAAATTTTCAACGTCGCAAGAGCTTTCAGAACAAGATTTATCCGCGGCCGACGTGCTTTTGTTGCTGCACCCCGACCAGCCCTGGTCGAAGGAAACGCTCGACCGCGTGTGGCGATTCGTCGATCGCGGCGGTTCGCTGCTGGTCGCAGCCGATCCGGCAATCTATGAAGGCGACTCGCAAAGCAGCTTCAACGACGTGCTGCGACCGACCGCATTGCAGGTCCGTTACGACACGGCCCTCGCGCCAACCCGCGATTGGGAACAGTCGTACGCGCCGCTAATACATCCGACCACTGCCGGACTCGCCGATTTGCAGAACCGCTTCGGCTTCGAGTCGGGCGCATCGCTCCGCACGCGCTGGCCGGCGCGCCCGGTGCTGGTGGGCCGCTGGGGATGGAGCGATCCGGGCAGCGACGCCGCGAACACGGGCATTGCCTCCTACGAATCGGGCGAACCACTCGGCGATCTGGTCTTGGCGGCCGAACAGCCGATCGGGCGCGGCTGCGTCTTCGCGCTGGGCAACACCGCGCCGTTGCGAAACGAGACGCTCGCCCATTCCTATCCGTTCGTCGGCCGGCTGTTGTGCTATCTGGCGCATCGGCCGTCGAGTTCATGGGCCTTTTGGCGTCAACTGCTGGGGTTGGCGGCTCTGATTGCGACGGGCGCGCTCGTGGCGATACGGCCGGCAGCGCGGCAAATGGTTGTGACTTCCGCGGTTCTGTCGGTCTCGTTGATCTGCAGCGCGGCGGCAAGCGAACGCGCCGGCCGGATGCTGCCCGACGGACGCGGCTCCGGATCGGGCGGCTTCAACCGCGTCGCCTACGTCGACGCCTCGCACCTGGAAGCCTATAGCAGCGACCTTTGGGCCAAACTCGGCATCGGCAACTTGCTGCAAACATTGATGCGAGAAGGCTACTTGCCGCTGTTGGCGCCCGATCTGTCGCCGGAGCGATTGCAGCGGGCGGGGCTGCTGATTTCGATCGCGCCGGCCCGCGCCTTCTCGTTGGCCGAACGTGCGGCCGTGAAAAAGTTCGTTGCCGGCGGCGGAACGTTGCTTTGCATGGTCGGCGCGGAGCAGGCCCGGCCCAGTGCGCCGCTATTGGCCGATTTTGAGTTTGCGGTTCCGCCTTCGCCCATTACGCCGGGCGAGACGACGCGCGAGCCCGAACCCCTCGGGGCGTTTTCGCAGTTGTTTGGTCCCAGCGACGCGCGGCGTTACGTTCAATTTTATGCCGCATGGCCGGTCGAGTGCGCGGCTGCCGATGCGTCGGTCTGGGTCTACTGGTCCGACGGAAAGATCGATCAAAAGGTCGTCGTCAGCCGGTCGGAGCAAGGCGGCGAAGCGGTCGTTATCGGCGACACGCACTTCGCGAGCAACGAAAACTTCGAGATGAATCGGGGGCAGGTCGTCCATTTTTGGCGGTGGCTGCTAAGCCGCACCGCGGCCGGCAAAAAAGCATGGGACCCTCCGCCGGCAGCAACCACCAACGCTGCCCCGCCTGAAAAAGACCAAGAAGCCAAACCATGATTCAATCTTGGATCGGCATAGCCCTGTTAGCCGGCTCGTGGCTGTTCGGATTGGACTATTTCTATCCGGCCAACCCCTGGGCGTGGACCGCGCTGGTTTTGGCGGCGGTTGCATTGCTTGGCACGTCGCAAAGCCCGTCCGGCGACGATTGCCGCCGCCCTGCACTTGGAATTCTCGCGTTTCTCTTGTTTTTGCCGGCGGTCTGGTACGCCGCATGGCCCTATCGAGCCGCTCCATTGCTGATCGCGCTCGGGTTGGCCGTTCGCATGTCGCCGATCCGCAAACCATGGGCCGACCGCCTGACATTTGGCGCAACAACGGCCGGCATCGTCTTGCTCGTCCAGTCGCTCGCGCTGGCGCTGTACGCCGACGGCACGGCGCGGTCGCACGAGCTGTTCCGGCCGCTGCCCGACCTGCTGGCCGGCATAGCCTCGCTGTTGGGCATCGACGCCGCGGCCGACGGCTCGAACATCGTGATGCGCTCGATGCGCCAGACGCACCGCCTCGGTGCAACTTGGGAGCTGCTGCTCGACCCGGCCGCGTTGTTGTTCTACGTCGGCGGCCTGACGATGCTGGCGATGCGAAATAAAGACAACGGGAATGACGAAGCACGAATGACGAATGACGAAAGTTGCGAAATTCGTCATTCGTCATTCGTGCTTCGTCATTCTGTTTCCTGGCTTGCTTGGATTCGCGGCCTTCGCATCCTAACGCTCATCCTGCTCTGCTGGCTGCCGTTGCGGGCGGGATTGATGACGGCCCTGTATCTGCATCGCGTCGCGCGGACCGATCCGGAGCAGCCGCTGCACGCGATGAACCACCTGTTTTCGCCTTGGATGTTGCTTGGGCTGCTGGCCGTGCCGGCGCTGCTGGCCTGGTGGTTTGTCGGGACGAACAAGAATGACGAAGCACGAATGACGAATGACGAATTCCACAATCTTCGTCATTCGTCATTCGTGCTTCGTCATTTAGCGGCGGCAGCCGCGCTGGTCGCTCTCGCGGTTGCGCTGTTCACCGCGGCGATCGATTGGAACCCCGTCGGCGCCCGGCGCGACGGCCGCGTTATGGTCGTCGAGCGTCATTCCACTTGGGAGCCAACCACCCAGCCCTACGACACTGAATCTTACGGCGAGCTAGCCAGCTACAACTATGCCGAGATTTACGATTACCTGGGCCAGTATTATTCGATGTCGCGGCTGTTGGAAAGCGATTCGATCGACGACGCCGCGCTCGATCGGTGCGACGTGCTGGTGATCAAGACCCCGACGGCCCGTTACGCACCCAAAGAGGTCGAGGCCGTTCTGCGCTTTGTGGATCGCGGCGGGGGATTGCTTTTAGTCGGCGATCACACGAACTACGAACGCGGCGGCACCATTCTGAACGACATCGCGCGTCCGATGGGCTTCATCTTCCGCGACGACCTGCTGTTCGGATTCGGCGAATCGCCCTACGACCAGCGGTATGTGCCGCCCGGCGTGCCGCATCCGATCGCCCAGCATCTGCCGCCGATGGATTTCGCCGTTTCATGTTCGATCGATCCCGGTTCGAGCCGCGGCCGGGCGGCCATCGCAAACACCGGCCTGTGGAGCATGGGGCCCGAATACCATAACGATAACTTTCACCCCGTTCCGCAGCATTGCCCCGAGATGCGCTACGGGGCGTTCATCCAAACATGGGCGGCGCGCTACGGCCGCGGCCGCGCGCTGGCGTTCACCGACTCGACCATTTTCTCGAACTTCTGCACCTTTCAGCCGGGCAAGGCCGAGTTGATGCGCGGCATGGTCGAGTGGCTCAACCATGCCGCTCCGCCGCTTGATCCCCGCCCGTGGCTCGTGCTGCTGGGCTCGTTGTCTCTTGCGGCCGGATTATGGATGGCCCGAGGACACTACCGGGAGATGTTTCTGTTCCTGCTGGCGGCCGGATGCTGCGGCTGGGTCGCCGCCTCGCTGGCCGTCGCCGGCGTCCAGCGCTGGGCGATGCCCGTGCCCGAGCGCCTTCGTCCCGAACGTTGCGTTGTCATCGATCGCACGGTTTCCGCCGTGCCGCTGTCGAAGGGCGCCGACGCGCAAGGCGACGGCGATGGCTATGGATTGCTCGAGCAATGGATCGCGCGGGTCGGCTGCCATACTGTGCGGCGGCAGGGTCCCGACGCCTTCTCGGGCGACGCCCTGGTTATTATTTGCCCCAGCCGTTCGGTGACCGAGGAGTTTCGCAACCGGCTGGAGCAATATGTCGCCGGCGGAGGAAAGCTGCTGGTGATCGACTCGCCCGAAAACGCCGGTTCGACCGCCAACAGCCTGCTCTGGCCGTTCGGCTTGTCGATTCATCACGACCGGGCATGGAAAGGCAAGCTTACCACCGCGGCGCAGTTGCCCGAGGTCGACATCGAACGCGCCCACGAGGTCGCCGGCGGCCAACCGGTGGCAAAGCTCGACAAGCTGCCCGTGGCCGCTGCGGCGAAATACAAGCAAGGCTCGGTCCTGGCCGTCGGTTTTGGGTCGCTGTGGAACGACCAGCGGATGGGCGAGCATTGGATGATGGAGCCCGACGCCGCGGTAAAGGCCCGCTACAACGTCCTTTTCGCCATGTTCCGATTGCTGTTAGACGGCAAACCGGTCGAAGAAGCCGCCCCGCCGGCCGAGAAACCGGCCGAGAAGCCAGCCGGCAAGC
>CAYMQL010000237.1:0-4966 GCA_964392255.1 uncultured Planctomycetaceae bacterium
TGGGCCCCAGGCTGAAAAGGCTGATAAGTCGTCGCGGCCGACGGCTGCACCGGATAACGATATTGCGGCTGGCGCGAGGCGTAGGCGGGCGTCGGTGCAGCCTGCGGATTGGTCGTCGTTGGATAGCTGCCGGGCGTTGCGTAGGTTTGCTGCGCCGCGTAGACCGGCTGTCCGGCGTAAGGTTGTTGCGGCGCGGCGTAAGATTGTTGTTGCGCGGCGTTAGCCGGCTGTGTGCCCTGCTGTTGGAATTGCAGGGTTTCCGGCGAGCCGTACAGCCCGTATTGTGCAAAGGCTCCCGAAGCGCTAAACACCCCCAGACTTGCAATCAGGGCAAGGCGGATTCCTCTCATTATCAGGCTCCTATTCACAAACCTGGGCTGAAAAAACTCGAAAACCTCGAAACGTCGCAGCAAATGGTCCACTCGCTCTCTGACGTCGTCGACCGTACAACGCGGGCGTTGCGCGCCTCCCGCGCATTCCTTGCATCCAGAATACTCGTAACAGGAATCGACCCGGCAAGAGACGGGAATTTGAGCAAACCAACGCTTAATCGGTTTTTTCACGTTAGCGCGACGCCCCAACCGCTGCTATCGGGGAATATTCCCTGTTTTCACATCCAACGGGAGCGAGAAATCTTGCGCAAACGGCAAAGTTTCGCGCCGGCTGACGGGCTTGTACGCCGTGAAATTCGCCCGCAAGAATTCACCGCAAGAAATCGCAAAGCCGGCAGCGGGCACGCCCGCCGCCGGTTCGTGGATGTCAGATAAACGAATCGGTCCGAAACGCCGGGCGAGCTTACCACGCGACCGATTCGAGGTACTTCAAGCTCTGCGGAATCTGTTGGAGCACCGAAGGCGACTCGTCTTCGATAATGTAGTGCTTGACGCCGATCTTCTGGGCCGCGCGCAGCACGGCGGGCCAATCGACCTGGCCCGTGCCTAGCACGACGTCGTTTGCCGGATTGCCGTGGCCCGACAGATCGCCGGTGGGGACGCCCTTTTTGAGGTCCTTCAGATGCAACATCTGCCAGCGATTCGGATACTTCTCGAGGAGCTTGACGGGGTCTTGGCCGGGCATCAAGGTCCAAAGCACATCCATCTGAAAACAGACGGTTTTCGGAGCCGTTTCGTCAACCAGCAGGTCGAAGAGCGTTCCCTGGCCATAGGGCTGGAACTCAAATCCGTGATTGTGGTAGTAGAACTTAATGCCCTCTTTCGCAAGCGCCGCGCCGGCGCGGTTGAACACGGCCGCGGCCTCGCGGCACTGTTTTTCGTCGAACGTCCCTTTGTGACCGATCCACGCGCAGCCGGCGTAGGGCAGGCCCAAGGCTTTGGCGTCGCGTACGACGCCTTCGATGTCGTCGCGGAGCAGGGCGTAATCGAAGTGCCTTCCGATCGGCACCAGCCCGCGCTGATCGAGTTCCGCCTTGAACTGCGCCGGCGTCAGCCCGCCGAGGTCGGCCACTTCGACGTACTTGACGCCGAAGGATTTGGCCTTATCAAGCGTAGCGGCCACGCCCTGGGACTTCTGCATGTTGCGCAGGCTGTAAAGCTGGAGGCCGACAGGGCCTTTGAAGTCCTTGCTGGTTCCTGCCTCGCCGGACATTGCCGCGCCAGCGGAAAGTGCTAATGAAACCAGAGCCATTAAAACGGTATGCAAGTGGTTCAACACGATTTCGTCCTCCAAGACATCAAGATTTAAGGGATGGATCGAACCGATGGCGAGAAATACATTCTAAACCCAATCAAGCCCCGTTTGCGCCGCGATGCGGTACTCGAACTCGCCGAGCAGCCCGCCGATCACGTCCCAGCGATCGGCGCGGCGCAGTTCGATGTCGCCCTGGCGATTGATGCGAACGACGCTTTCGTCGGTAATGCCCAGCGCGGCGAGTTCCTCGGGATGCAACTCGTCTTCGTTGACGATTCGCAGCAAGGTTTTGCCCGACATTTCGATGAATTGCATGACGGTGTTCCCCTTATTTCCGTTTTAGTTCGCAGCGGCCTCGGCGTCAATCGTTTGCGTCCGAACCGCCTCGCACAGGGCCAGAATCGCGTCGACCGAGAGCGACTCGGCCCGGGCCGTAGCGTCAAGATTCAGTCGGGCCAACAGGGCATCGACCTCGGGCTTGTCCATCCGGCCCTTCACAACGCCGAGCAGCTCCGAACGCAGGAACTTGCGCCGAGGGCAAAACAGATCGCGGACGAATCGGTGCAAAAACCGCAGATCGGGAAGGCGTCGGCGCAGGGTTTCGTCGGGCGTAATTTGCAGAAACGCCGACGAGACCTTCGGCCGCGGCCAGAAAACCCCCGGCGGCAGGATGCGCAGTATTTCCACCCGGCATTGCGACTGAATCCAAATGCTCAAGGCGCTGTAATCCTTGCTTCCGGGCTGCGCGACGATCCGCTCGGCCAGCTCTTTCTGGATCGTGACGGTCATCGTATGCGGCGGAGTCTCGATGCCGAGAAGGTTTCCAAGGATCGGCGTGGCGATATTGTAGGGCAGATTGGCCGCGAGCTTCAGCCGCCGCCCCGGCGCGGCTGCCAATTGCGCCGCGACGGCGTCGAGCACCACGGGGTTGAGCCGATTTTTGTTCTTCAGCGCGTCGACTTGGAGCATCGTCACGTTGTCGAAGGCGTGCAGCTCTTCGGCGGCCAGTTGAAACAGCGGCGGGTCGATTTCGACGGTGACCACCGCCGCGGCCCGCTGGGCCAAGCGCGCCGTGAGCGAACCTGTGCCCGTGCCAATCTCCAGCACCACGTCGTCCGATCCGACGTCGGCCGCGTCGAGCAGCACGTCGAGCAGATTCAAATCGATCAGAAAGTTTTGGCCGTATTTGTTGTGCGGCCGAATGCCGGCCTCTTTGAAGCGGCGAAGCAAAAACGAGAGCGTCTGGCGCGAGGCGTCGGACGCGATGCAGGCCCCCTCGGCCTTCTCTCCTGTGTCGCGTCTGCTTACCCCTCGCCCCTCGCCTCTTGCCCCTCTTCTGCTTTCCCTCATCGCCACTCCTTCGCTTCGACCAAGCGCTGCACATACTTCGCCAGCAGGTCGGTTTCAAGATTCACTTTGTCGCCGGGCTTCAAGCGGCCCAGCGTCGTAACTTCCAGCGTGTAGGGAATCAGGGCGATGCTAAAACGGTCGGGCTCGCTGGCGACGATCGTCAGACTCACGCCGTCGACGGCGATCGAACCTTTCGACGCCATCTGCATGGCAAGCGCCGGCGCAACGGAAATCCAAAAGGTCGACCACTCGCCGGAATCCTCGCGGCGGATCAGCGAACCGACGCCGTCGATGTGCCCGCTGACGAAATGGCCGCCCAGTCGTCCGCCGACGGCCAGCGCACGCTCCAAATTCACACGGCTGCCGGGCTTCAAATCGCCGAGATTGGTGCGGGCGAGCGTTTCGGGGCCCGCCTGAAAACCGAACGTGTCGCCTTGTTGTTCGATCACCGTCAGACAGCAGCCGTTAACCGAGATGCTGTCGGCCACTTGCGTTTCGGAGGCGATTGTCGGGTCGCGGACGATCAGGCGGCAGCCGGGCGGCTCGGGCTGCAATGCGACGACGGTTCCCAACGCTTCGACGATTCCCGAAAACATGCTGACCCCCAATTCTACTCTGCCGGACATGAAGCGGCCGCGCAAAACCGCGCCAACGCAGCCGCCGCAAATCATGCAACGTCGCTGCCGCGCCGCAAACACGCTATTTTACGTGATTTCAAGGGCGCAGGGAAGAGCCGTGCGGCGACCGCCCTTGTGGCGGATGCGCCGGAACTGTACAATTTTTTCCGATCGCTTCGCTTGCCGGCTCTTTCCTTCCCGCATCATTTTTTGCCCGCGAACGTTCCTATGCCGCGACGCTACGCCAACGAGTTGACCCACCAAGAAACCATCGATCAGGTGTTTGTCGCGGGCGACAAGCAGCTTCGGCCGAATCGCAACGGCAATTTGTACTTGCAGGTGAATCTTTCCGACCGGAGCGGTTCGATTGCCGCCCGGGTGTGGAACGCCAACGACGCGGTCTACAAATCGTTTGAAAACGGCGATTACGTGCGGGTCGAGGGCACGGCCCAGCTTTATCAAGGGTCGATGCAAATTATCGCCAAACGCATCAGCCGCGTCGACGCGGCCGGATTGGACGAGGCCGATTTTGCGCCTCTGCCGGCCGTGGCGGTCGATCGGCTCGTTCTGCGGCTGAGCGAAATGCTCCGCGGAATGGACGATCCCGCGCTGCAAACCCTGGCCGAGTGTTTTTTGGTGGACGAGGCCTTGATGGCCAAGCTTTCGATGGCGCCCGCGGGCACCAAAAACCATCACGCCTACCACGGCGGGCTGCTCGAGCACGTGGTGAATCTGATGGAGGTCGTGTCGCGCATTTGTCCTTGCTACCCGCAAATCGACCGCGATCTGCTCTTGATGGGCGCGTTTCTGCACGATCTGGGCAAGATCGACGAACTGTGCTACGACCACGGTCTCGAGTACAGCGACGAAGGCCAACTGATCGGCCACATGGTGATGGCCGTCGGCATGCTCGAAAAGAAGGCGGCCGAGGCCGAAAAGCTTTCCGGCGAGCCGATGCCCGCCGAGACCGTCCTGCGGCTAAAGCACATGATCCTCAGCCATCACGGCGCGTATGAGTTCGGCAGCCCGAAGCTGCCGATGACCCTCGAAGCCGCGGCCCTTTGCTATCTCGATAATCTCGACGCAAAGATCAACGCATTTGCCCGTCTGATGCAAGAAGATCCCAACGTCGACAGTCCTTGGACCACGTACCACGCCAATCTGGAGCGAAAGCTTTACAAAGGCGGAAGATGCAAGGCGGAGGGCGAAAAAAACATCGCCCCCGGCGAATAGCGACGCCCCCGTTTTCGCAAATATCGATTAGCACTACTGCTTTGTCACAGTGAAGATTTGGGGCGCCACTGGCTATGCCAGTGCCCGATTTCCAGCGAACGGCCAAGCAAAGCACTGGC
>CAYMQL010000238.1:0-4955 GCA_964392255.1 uncultured Planctomycetaceae bacterium
CGAAAAAAGCGACCCCAGGCAACCGCCAGTAGCCCGGGCTGGGCTCGCGTGCCCGCGGCCGCTAAACTGACGCCTGAATCTGCAACGTCGTGTTTGCCGATGCACAGGATTATTTTACTTGGACCCGGATGAGATGAGCGACGCACGATATCCTGCTCTGCTGCTGCTTGGGCCGACCGGCTCGGGCAAAACGCCGCTGGGGCGCTTGCTCGAACACCGCGGGCTGGGCGGCCGGCGGTGCGTCCACTTCGATTTCGGCCAAATGCTCCGACAAATCGTCGCCCAACAGCCGCAAAGTCCGCCGGCGAGTCCGGCCGAAATCGAGTTCTTGCGCAGCGTTCTCGAGTCCGGCGTCCTGCTGGAAAACGAACATTTACATCTGGCCGAACGCATTTTGCGATGGTTTCTCGCCGACCGCCGCGTTGATGCGGACACTTGGGTCGTGCTCAACGGTCTGCCCCGTCACGCGGACCAAATTTGCGTCTGCGACGGCGTGCTCGACGTTCGCGTCGTCGTCTGCCTGGAATGTACGAGCGAAACCGTGCTGCGCCGGCTTGCCGGCGACGTCGGCGGCGACCGCCGCGGTCGAACGGACGACGATCCCGAACGGGTTGACGCCAAGCTGGAAATATATCGCCGCCGGACCGCGCCGCTGATCGACGATTATCGCCGCCGCGGTGCGCGGATCGAAATTCTGCCGGTCGCGGCCGACGCTTCGCCCGACGAGATTTTTGCCCTGGCCGAGAACCGTCTACGACCCTTGCTTGCGTCGGCCGTTTCGGCGGAACAAGGAACGACGCCTGAGCCTGCGCCGCTTGTGCTTTGTCAACCTTTGATTTTGGAATTGAGTGCCACTGGCTATGCCAGTGCTTTGCTTGACCATCCACAATAACTGGGCACTGGCATAGCCAGTGGCACCCTAAATCTTAACCGTGACAAAGCACTAGTGATTCCCGACGATCCCGGCCGGCGCGGCGTCGTGGCGGTCGTGGTCCGCGAGGGCCGGATGCTGGTGATTCGCCGCGCGCAAGCGGTGGTTGCGCCGCTGGTGTATTGTTTTCCCGGCGGGGGCATCGAAGACGGCGAAACGGAAGAGGAGGCGCTGGTGCGCGAGTTTCGCGAGGAGGTCGGGCTTGCGCTGCGTCCCGTTCGGCGGCTGTGGCAATGCGTGACCGCTTGGAAAGTCGAGCTGGCCTGGTGGCTTGCTGAAATCGAACCCGACGCCGTCCCTGTGGCCAACCCTCGCGAGGTCGAGTCGATCCACTGGTTTACGGCGGCCGAAATGGCGCGACTGCCCGACCTGTTGGAAAGCAATCGGCAATTTTTAGAGCTGCTCGCGCGGGGAACCCTCTCGTTGGAAAGGCGACAAGAAGCTCGACAAGAAGCCGGCCCATCGTAACGCGACGGCCGCGGTCGCCGGTCCCGTCAAGCGAAAGAACCCGCCGGCGCTACTCGTCGGGATTCGGGTTTGCCGCAGAATTATTTTCTGGCGAGGCCTGCTGATTCGAGCCCTCGGGATCGAACGGATGCGTGGCCCGGCGGATCGCGGCGTCGATTTCTTCGGGCGACGCGCCGCGTTTGACCTTCGGCGATTTGCGAGGCTCGACCAGCGGTCGCGCGAAGCGGGCCTCCGGCGACAAGATTTGCGGCGGCGCTGCAATCGCCCCGCCGGGCCAGCCTGCGTCGAGCGTCGAAGGCGCTTGCGGAACGGCGCAGTCGCCAAGCTGGTAAACCCAGTCGGCAAGCCGCCGGTATTGGACGGCCTGATGCTCCGAAAAAGCCGCATGTGCGACTGTGCCGTGCGGCTGTTCGGCCGCGGTCAGCAATTTGCTGCCGGCGGGATTTTCGCGATCGACGAACGGCAGCAGCGCGAAAAGGTTTCGCTGCGTCGCCCGCCGGCTGGCCGACTTGCCCGCGCCGACGCGAAACAGCCGCAACGCGGTTTCCGACTGCGGCCCGTGACAGCCGCCGGTCGCGCAGTGATTCATCAACACCGGCTGCACCGATTGCGTAAACGTTTCGACAGTCCCGCGAGGCAGCCCGCGAACCATGCGGTCGAGGTCCTCGGTCGTCGGGCCCGGCGTTGGTTGGCGGATTGCATCGGCCGACTGCGGCGGTTGCTTCGCCAGTTCCAAACGATGGCGCATCGCGGCAATCATGCGATGTTCGGGCTCGGCGGCCGCCGCGTCGGACAATTCATCTCCGGCCTCGCGCAGCAGGCCTTGCCGCAAGCACCATTGCGCAAGCTGCAAATGATCGTGAACGTTGCCGATCTGAATGCGGGCGCGTTTCAGGCGGTAGCCCTCTTCGATGCTGCCGCATACCAGATCGACGTCGGCCGCTTTGATCTGAATTTGGCCGTTGGGTAAATCGAGGACGTAGACTGCCTCGGCCTGCGAGATTCGGCCTTTGAGCGTCTGGCCGTTGCGCAGCACGAGAATGCGTTCCGTCGCGGGCGAAAGGCCGATTGCAGGCGGTTCTGCGCCGCGAATCTGCGATGCAGGGGCGCAGGCGCAAACAAGAACGACGGCGGCTGGTACAATTCGGCGCAGCATAGCAGGCGGGAAGGTACGTATTTGCGCCGGCCCGGTCAAGAGCGATATTTGCAGCCGCGAAGTGGCGAAGTGGCGAAGTGGCGACCGTTCGCTTATTGGCTCTCATTTTAATATTGTCGAAATTGGTGGGGGCTACCAGCCCCGGTAATATGCACGGATTGGCGGCCACTTTCCGGGGGCTGTTAGCCCCCGGCTATCTTGATGCGACATTACATATCTGAGACGCATTAGCCCCCGGCTGCTTCTTTGCGACATTGCGATTCTGAGACGCAGATAATCGCTATTGCGGCGGCAGCGGCGGCAGGGTCAAGCTTTCGCTGAACGTGCCGGTATCAGATATATTGGCCGTGTTGTCGGTTCCGTCCAAGACCGTGGTCATGCGATACAGCTTGAACTCGGCGGCGCCGCTCTGGTTGAGTGCCAAGGTTCCGAGGCCGCCTTCGGCCACATTGTGGTAAAGCCTCACGACGTTGGTGGCCACGTTGCCGCCGGCGATGATGTCGCACTCGATGCCGGGCAGGCCGCCGCTGGTGTTGCTCAATGTGTTTTCCGTTAACGTGGCATTCAAGGTGGCCCATCCCGTATTGGAAATCTCGATCGTCTCCGACGCAGCGCTGTTATTGACGAAGGTGTTGCCGTCGATCAGCGTTGTGACGACCTGCTTGCTGGCGCCGGTGGTCTCGTGGACGTTCAACGACAGGGCCGAGGCGTCGCGCGCGCTGTTGACGTTGTTGTCGGCGACGGTCAGATAGACCGTGCCCGAAGTGCTGCTGTCGACGTCCACGGCGATGTTCGCGTCCGTCGTGCCGGCGCTGCTGGTGAAGTTGGAATCCGTAACGTTGAGCGTCATCCGGCCGGAGCCGGTGGCCAGCAACTCGACGCCGTTGCCGGTCGGGTTGGTGACAACGGCGTTGCTGATGCTTACCGTCGAGTCGTTGGCGTCGTCGTGAACGATATGGACGGCGTCGCCCGCGGACGTGGCGATGTTCAGCGAGTTGAGCGACAAGCGAGCGACGTTTGTGGCGCTGACGGCGTCGGCGGTCGTGCCGGTCAGGGTTCCGCCGGCGATGCTGACCGTTCCGCCCGTGACGTTGTCCAACAAGATACCGTTGACGGCGCCGTTGACCGAGACGGTTGCGAAGTTCACGCCGCCGACGGAGGCGACGGCCATGTCGCTGAGCGTCAGGCCCGTGCCGGTCGTGGTTTCGATCGTGTTGCCCGTGCCGGTGACGCTTACGGTGCCGCCGCTCGTGGCTGCGAAACCGTCGCCGGTCGTGGTTTCGATGTCCAAACCGCCAGTGAAGGCGATGTTCGAGTTGGTGTTGCTCGTCAGCGTCACACCATCGTTCGCCGTGGCGGTGGTATCGATGGTCACCTGGTTGGTGAAGGCGATGTCGGTTTCGTTGTTGTTGGTCAACGCGATGCCGTCGCTGTCGCCGTCGATCGTGACCGCGCCGTTGAAGGCGACCTCGCCGCCGGTCATATTTTGGACGATGATCGAATTGCCCGCGCTGCTGTTGACCGCGGCGCCGATGGCGACGCTGGCCGTGCCGCCGGAGATGCTGACGGCGGTGCCCGTAGCGCTGGCGTTGGTGATCGTACCGCTGTTGAAAGCGAACTCGCCGCCCGAGTCGCTGGCGATGCCGATGCCGGCGTCGCCGTTCAGATCGATCAGTCCGAAGGCGTAGGCGCCGTCGGCGTTATTGAATTGCAAGCCGGTGCCGTCGGTCGTGCTGATCGAGCCGGACGTGAAGGTGAGCGTTCCGGTGTGGCCGCCCGAGACCGAGACGGCCGCGACGGCGTCGTGCGCCTGGGTGATCGTGCCGGCATAGGTAACGCTGGCCGAGCCGCCGACGACGTTGAAGGCCGTGCCGGTCGGGTTGTTGATCGTGCCGGAGGCGAAGGAGAACGAGCCGTTCGAGTTGCCGATGATATCGACGCCCGCGTCGCCGCCATTGAGGTTGACGTTGCCAAATTCGTACTTGCCGTGGGCGGCGTTGAACTGGAGCCCATCGCCCGCGGTGGCGCTGATCGAGCCATTAGTGAATGTAAGCGTGCCGCTGGTGTGTCCGCCGGAAACCGACAGGGCCGAGGCGGCATTCGCTTGCGTGATTTGGCCGGTGTAAATTACGGTAGCCGAGCCGCCGGCGACGTTGAATGCCGTGCCCGTCGGACTCGTAATCGTGCTAGCGCTGAAAATAAACCGGCCGTCCGAGCCGTTGATGATATCAACGCCGGCATCGCCGCCATTAAGTGTCGTTCGTCCCATGGCGTACTGGCCGTCGGCGTTGTCGAATTGCAGGCCAGTGCCATTGTTGGCGGTAATGACGTTTGCGTTCCCGACACCCGTGAAGCCAATCGTGCCGGTATGTCCGCCCGAGACCGACACGGCCGTAGCGT
>CAYMQL010000239.1:0-1512 GCA_964392255.1 uncultured Planctomycetaceae bacterium
GACCGCCCGCTCGACGACGTTTTTCAGCTCGCGGACGTTGCCGGGCCAAAGATACTTGAGCAACTGTTCTTTGGCCGCGTCGGTGAAGCCGCGAATCTTGCGGCCGGTTTCGGCGTTGAACTTTTGGAGGAAGAAATCGGCCAAAAGCGAAATGTCCTCATGGCGTTTTCGCAAGGCGGGCACGACGATTTCGAGCACGCGGAGGCGGAAGTAGAGGTCGCGGCGAAAGGCGCCTTCGGCCACGGCCCGTTCGAGGTCGCGGTTCGTGGCGGCGATCACCCGCACGTCGACGGTGATCGGTTTATTGCCGCCGACCCGCTCGAACGGATGCCCTTCGAGCACGCGCAGAAATTTGGCCTGGAGGCCGGGGTTCATCTCGCCGATCTCGTCGAGCATGAGCGTGCCTTTGTGGGCGGCCTCGAACTTGCCGATCTTCCGCTCGGTAGCGCCGGTGAACGCGCCGCGCTCGTGGCCGAACAGCTCGCTAGCCAGCAGATCGGCCGAAAGCGCCGCACAGTTCAAACAGACAAACACGTTTTCGCGGCGGCGGCTGTTGTCGTGGACGGCTCGGGCCACAAGCTCCTTGCCCACACCGCTCTCGCCGCGGATCAGCACGGTGGCGTTTGTGGCGGCGGCCTGCGCGATCACCTCGGTCACGCGGCGAATTGCGTCGCTTCGGCCGACGATCTCGCTGCGAATGCCCAACCGCTCGCGCAGCTCGACGTTCTCGGTGCGCATGCGGGTCAAGTTTTCGGTCAGTTCCTGCCGGCGGCGGATGTTTTCGACCGCGACCGCCACGGTGTCGGCGACGGCCAGCGTAAACTCCAGGTCGTCGGGGTCGGGCACCAGCGCGGCGTCGGTCGAGTAGAGATGGATCAAGCCGTACACTTGGCCCGCTTGTCGGACCGGGGCACAGATGACGCTGGTGGCGAGGATATCGCCGCGGCTGTCGCGGGTGCCCAGCGCGCTGTCGCCCATGGTGTTGCGGGCCAGGACCGCCTCGCCCTCGCGCATCACGGTCGAGGCCAAAAAGTTCGACACGCGATGGTAGCTATGCTGCGACGAGCTTCGCGAGGCGACCACTTCGAGGTCTTCGCCGCGGGGCTGGCCCGAAAAGTTGGCCGGCAGCAGCAACAGCGCGCCGGCATCGGATTGCGTGCCCTCGGCCAAGCCGGCAAGCGCCAGATTGGCCATGGCGGCCAGATCGGGGGCCTTGGCCAGCTCGAAAGCCAGCCGGCAGAGTTTGGCCGACGCCCGGCCCATTTTGGAAACGCCGTCGCCCTCGTCTTTTGCAGGCGCAAGATATTTTGTGCGTCCGCGGCGATGGGTGATCGTCGTCGGCTCCGAGGCCATCAGCGCGTCGGCTTCTTCGGCCTCGGCCTCGACGGCCGCCGAGGACGGAGGAGCGATTGGCCCGCGGGCGTCGCCGGCCGAGACAAACGCCTCGGACAGCTTATGGACAAACACGAGTTGCGTTTGCCCGATGCGGATCAGGTCGCCCGGCCTGAGCAC
>CAYMQL010000239.1:1522-4954 GCA_964392255.1 uncultured Planctomycetaceae bacterium
GCGCAGGGTCCATTCGCCGCCCGAGAGAAACACCTCGGCGTGGTTTCGGCTGCATCGTTCGTCTTTGACGATAATCTGATTGGTCGGCGCGCGGCCGATCGTAACGGCTTGTCCCGGCACCAAGCGGAACACGTCGCTCCATTTCGAGCCTTCGCGAATGACCAGATAGCCAAGCTGTGCCACAAACGACCCCCGCGTGAGAAGACCCGGCCACACCCGCCCGACTGCCGCGTTTTTGCGCAATCGGCCCGACCGAAATACTTCCGAAGTGCCGATTGCAGCAAAATCGTACACTTCCACCATAATCTATCGGGGACGGATATAGCAAGCCACTTAGCGGCTGTTCCGATAGAATACACCACTATCGGGTGGAGAGGCTGCCCCAGCCGCCTTGCAATTTCCCTCTGTAGAGGCTAACTTAGTAAGATGTTCCGTTGGGGGAATCCAGATAATTTGACAAACGTTCCCCACCTGGGAATTCCCGACCGTTTTCCACAACAGTGAAAGACCATTCCATGCACGCCGTCAGTCGCCCGTTTTCCTACGTTGTTGGCCGAACGATCGTCACCGCCTTGGCTTGGTTTGCGCTGGCCGGCGCTGTCGCGCACGCCCAAAACGACAACAACAACGCATTCGTCACCGAAGCGGTCGGCGGCGTTTCGATCGACGCCGATGGAATTCTCAAACTTGCGCAGCCCGACGCCCTGGGCACGCTCAGCACGTTGCGCCGCGAATCGTTGGAAAAGATTTCCGATGATCTCAGCAGCGCGGCGCCGCTGCGAAAGGTCTCGCTCCGCGGGCTCGAAAGCGCTCTGCAAGAAGCCGCCGCCAATAAGAAACCAATTCCCGACGCGGTGAAATATCTCGCAGGCCTGCAACGCATTCAATATGTGTTCGTCTATCCCGAGCAAAAAGACATTGTGTTGGTCGGACCCGGCGAAGGATGGAACGTCGACGCCAAGGGCAACGTGGTCGGCGCAACGACCGGGCGGCCCGTCATGCTGTTGGACGATCTGCTGGTGGCGCTGCGAACGGCGCAGGCCGCAGCCAACGGCGGCATCACCTGCTCGATCGATCCGACCAAGGAAGGACTCGCCCGCATGTCGCAGGAACTGCCCGCGCTCGAGCGGATGGGCAACGCCCAGACCGTCGCCGCGGGCCTAGAAACCGCGCTCGGAATGCAGCAAATCACCGTCCACGGCGTGCCGGACACAAGCCATTTCGCCCGCGTTCTGGTCGCCGCCGACTACCGCATGAAGCGAATCGCCATGAACTTCGATCGCTCGCCGGTCCGCGGATTGCCGAGCTATCTGGGCATGGTCAAGCCGGGCGTCGGCGCCGTGGTTTCGCCTCGGTTCTGGCTCGAGCCAAAGTACGAGGCCCTGTTGCGCGACGCCGACGGCTTGGCGTTCGAACTGCGAGGCTCGGCCGTCAAAGCCATGACCGAAGAGGATTTTGTGGCTTCGACCGGCGGCATTCAACACACAGGCAAGGCCAGCGCCGCCGCCCAAAAATGGGCCAACCTCATGACGGCGAAGTACGCCGAGTTGGCCGTGGCCGATCCGATCTTCGGCCAGTTGCAGAACTGCATGGACCTGGCCGTCGTCGCGGCGATGATCGTTAAGGAACGTCTGCCCGAGAAGGCCGGCTACAGCATGCCGACGCTTCTGGAATCGCCCGACGCGGCGCCCAGCGTTTTCCACGCCCCGAAGCAGGTCGAGACGAAGGCCAGCGCGTTGAAGAAGGGCCGCAATTGGGTTATCAGCGCCTCGGGCGGAGTGGCGATCAACTCCTGGGCGATTGCCGATCGGGCCAAGACCAGCGAGAGCGTGGCCCCCGTCCGCGCGAAAGCCGCCCCCGCGGCCGACGCCGCGTGGTGGTGGAACTGAAGCACATCATGATGAAGTCGGAATGCTGAATGCTGAATGAGGCGCGATCGTATCCTTGCCTCCGACTTATTCCATTCAGCAATCAGCATTCATCGTTCATCATTCTTTCTAAAAGATGCCCAACTCGTCGCGGGCCTCTTCGGTCATGCGGTCGGGCGTCCAGGGCGGGCTAAGCGTGATTTGCACTTCGACCGCGCCCGCGCCGGGCAGGCCGGCCACGGTGTCTTTCACGTCCCGGATCAGTTGCGGACCGAACGGGCAGGCCGGCGTGGTCATCGTCATCAGAATTTTGACGTTCGACTTCCCCTCGGCCTCCTCGACGTCGATCCCATAGACCAGCCCGAGATCGACGAGATTGACCATCAGTTCCGGATCGCGGACCTGACGCATCGCGGCCAGAATGGTTTCTTCGGAGAGCATTGGTTAGTGGCTAGTGGCTAGTGGCTAGTGGCTAGTGGCTAGTGGCTAGTGGTTAGTGGCTAGTGGCTAGTGGCTAGTGGGTCGCCGTGCCGGCGACCGCTAAACGGTGATTCGTCCACCGATGGAGTTATATTTCTCACAGCCCCGAGTCCCCAGCCCCGAGTCCCGAGTCCCCAGTCCCCAGCCCCTAATCCCTAATCCTCACCCATACCCCGTCGCCATCGACCTTCACCTCGTGCGAACCCGTGGCATGAACGGCGGGCATTGTCATGGCTTGACCGGTGCGGATGTCGAACCGGGCCCCGTGACGCGGGCAGATGATCTGGAAGCCCTCGACGAGGCCGTCGCCCAGCGGGCTGCCGTCGTGCGTGCAACAATCGTCCAGGGCAAAGAAATCGCCGTCGAGATGAAAGACGATCACAAAACGGTCGTCCACCTCGAACACCGCCTTGCCCGGGTCGGGCACGTCGGTCACGCTGCAAACGCGAATGAAATCGGACATGAGACAGCACCGTTATCTAGCTTCCGGCTATCCAACATTTCTCCCCTGGCAGTTATAAATTGATTTTGTCGGCTTCGCAATCGCCTTCGCGGCGAGGCACGACCAGACGGCGGCGTAACGAATCGACGACGGCGGCATAGCGACGGCCGACGGCGACGATGTCGAACCGCCGCGACTGCGGGCCGGTGATTTCAATGCGAATTTCGATCCGTTCGGCGGGCAGGCATCCTTCGACCCGATCGGCCCATTCGACGAACGTCAGACCGTCGCCGTCGAAATACTCGTCCGGGCCCAGGTCGAGAAACTCGGCTTCGTCGCGAAGGCGGTAGGCGTCGAAGTGATAGATCGGAATGCGGCCGCGATACTCCTGAATCAGCACAAAGGTGGGGCTCGAAACGTCGCGCGGCTCGATGCCTGCGGCTTCGGCCGCCGCCTGCACCAGCCGGGTCTTGCCGGCGCCGAGCGTTCCACACAGGGCGACGGTCGTGCCCGGCGGCAGCGTTTCGGCCAGCGCCGCGCCGAGCCGCGCGGTGTCGGCTTCGGTGGTTGACTCGTAGGTCAGTTGCATCATCCGCCCTCAACGACTAGCGCTATTGCGTATCAGGTAATTCATGTCGTATC
>CAYMQL010000240.1:0-4939 GCA_964392255.1 uncultured Planctomycetaceae bacterium
GCATCGCCAAGTCCGATATATCCTCATATCCTCACACGGAGTGTGAGGAATACTTGCGGCCATGCTACGGGAGTCGCCGCAGGGTGGCAAGCTCAATCCTTTCTAGCCGTCCGATCAGCGAAATTTTCGGGAGAAACGCCCCGAATGCCCCCGTCTTGTGAGGGGGCTGCATGGCGGCTGTCGGCTTGAATTGCCCGACCGCCGACCGTATGCTTAAGTGTTTAGGCTCCCGTGGGGCGACAGCGTTCTGAGGAAAGGTGTCATTGTGTCTAGCGTCATCGAAAAATTGGCTTCCAAGTCTGTCGGTTCGACGAATCTGCAACCCACCACCGGGGCCGACGTCGTCGTACAGAGCCTGGTCAATCACGGCGTGGACACGATTTTCGCCTATCCCGGCGGTTCGACGATCCCGTTGCACCAAGCCTTGACGCGGTTCCGCGACAAAGTGCGCGTGATCCTGCCGCGGCACGAGCAGGGCGGCGGATTCGCCGCCCAGGGCTACGCCCGCTCGACCGGCCGGATCGGCGTTTGCATGGCCACCAGCGGGCCGGGCGCCACGAACCTTGTGACCGCCATCGCCGACGCCAAGCTCGACAGCATTCCGATTCTGGCCATCACTGGTCAGGTGGGCACGCCGGTGATTGGCACCGACGCCTTCCAAGAGACGCCGATCGTCGAGGTGTGCCGCAGCGTCACCAAGCACCATTATCTTGTGACCGACGTGGCCGACATCGCCCGCGTGATGCGCGAGGCGTTCCACGTGGCCACCACGGGCCGGCCTGGCCCCGTGCTGGTCGACGTGCCCAAAAACGTGCAAAACATGCAGACGACGCCGGACTTCAATGCGCCGCTGGCGCTGCCCGGCTATCGGCTGGACCATCGCGAGGCGACGCCGGCCGAAATCGCCGCGGCCGCCGCGATGATCCGCGCCGCCAAACGTCCGATCATCTATGCCGGCGGCGGAGTGATCGCCGCCAACGCCAGCGAGGAACTCGGCAAGCTGGTGCGCAAGACGGGCATCCCCGTCACGATGACCCTAAACGGCCTTGGCTGCTTTCCCGGCGACGATCCGCTGTCGTTGGACATGCTCGGCATGCACGGCAGCATTTATGCCAACTACGCCGTGGACAATGCCGATCTGGTTGTGGCCCTAGGCGTGCGGTTCGACGATCGCGTGACCGGCAAGGTGTCGGAGTTCGCTAAACGGGCGAAGGTGATCCACGTGGACATCGACGCCTCGGAAATCGGCAAAATCCGCTGGCCCGATCTGGCGATCGTCGGCGATCTGAAACATTTCTTGCGCGAGTTGAACGACGTTGCAGAGGCCCCCGATGCGGCCGAATGGCGGCGTAAAGTGGCCGTCTGGAAACGCGAAGAACCGCTGGGCTACGATCGGGATTTCGACGGCATCTTGCCGCAGCACGCCATTAGCGAGCTTTGCCGCCTGACCCGCGATCGCAACGCAATCATCGCCACCGGCGTGGGCCAGCATCAGATGTGGACCGCCCAACATTACAAGTTTCGCCAACCGCGGCGGTGGCTTTCGAGCGGCGGGCTGGGCACGATGGGCTTCGGGCTGCCGGCGGCCGTCGGCGCCAAGGCCGCATGGCCCGACCGGCTGGTCGTCGACATTGACGGCGACGGCAGCCTGTTGATGAACATCCAGGAAATGGCTACCTGCCACACCGAAAAACTGCCCGTGAAAGTGATGCTGCTGAACAACATGCACCTGGGCATGGTCGTGCAGTGGGAAGACCGTTTCCATGCGGCCAACCGCGCCCACACGTATCTCGGCTCGATCGACGATCCCGAGGCCACCGGCCAGGGCAACGGCATTACGCCCGAGCATCGCTATCCGGATTTCGTCGCCATCGCTCGCGGTTTTTCCTGGCAGGCCCGGCAGGTTTCGCAGAAGGCCGATTTGGCCGATGCGATTCAAGAGATGATCGACTCGCCGGCGCCGTTCCTTTTGGACGTGCAGGTGCCCTATCAAGAACACGTGCTGCCGATGATCCCCGCCGGAATGACGGTCCACGACTTAATTAAGGAATAGGGCCGATTCGCGGCCTTTTCGGGCCGGGACAAGCAGGAACCAAGGGATTCGTCCGGGCACTCGCTTTGACGCCCCTTGGTCCCCGGCCGCCGGGCTTTTTCATGGTTCGGCCCGTTGTGGGTCGGCCTGCGGGCCGGTATAATGCCGGATTCGTTCGCTGCCAAGGGCCGGCGGTCGGCCAAGACGATTACATTGGCCCCAGCATCGCTGGGGCCGCTTTTACCATCGAGGAGAGAAGGAGAATTACTGTGGCAATTCGAGTTGGGATCAATGGGTTCGGCCGCATCGGACGGCTGGTGTTCCGCGCCATCTGCGATCAGGGGCTGCTGGGCAAGGAAATCGAAGTCGTGGCCGTCAACGACATCGTCCCGGCCGACAATTTGGCCTATCTGGTCAAGTACGATTCGATCCAGGGCAAGTTCCCCGGCACCGTCCATAGCGAAAAGTCGAGCCCCGACGTGGCCGAAGACGACGTGCTCGTGGTCAACGGCCAGAAGATCAAGTGTTTGGCTATCAAAGACGGCCCGGCCGCCCTGCCGTGGAAGGCGTTGGGCGTCGACATCGTCGTCGAGTCGACCGGCCTGTTCACCGACGCCACGAAGGCCAAGGGCCACATCGACGCCGGCGCCAAGAAGGTGATCATTTCCGCTCCGGCGAAGAACGAAGACATCACCGTCGTGCTGGGCGTCAACGAAGGCAAGTACGACCCGGCCAAGCACAACATCATCTCGAACGCCAGTTGCACGACGAACTGCCTGGCCCCCGTGGTTCACGTGTTGCTGAAAGAGGGCATCGGCATTCAAGAGGGCCTGATGACCACAATCCACAGCTACACCGCCACGCAGAAGACGGTCGACGGCCCATCGAAGAAGGACTGGAAGGGCGGCCGCTCGGCGGCGATCAACATCATCCCCTCGACCACCGGCGCGGCCAAGGCCGTGGGCTTGGCCATTCCCGAAGTCAAGGGCAAGCTGACCGGCATGGCCCTTCGCGTGCCCACGCCGACGGTGAGCGTGGTCGACCTGACGGTCCGCACCGTCAAGGCCACCAGCTACAAGGAAATCTGCGCGGCCATGAAGAAGGCCAGCGAGACGTACCTGAAGGGCATTTTGGCCTACTGCGAGGATCAAGTCGCTTCGAGCGACTTCATCCACGACCCGCATTCGAGCATTTTCGACGCCGGCAGCGGCATCGAGCTGAACGAACGCTTCTTCAAGCTGGTCAGTTGGTACGACAACGAGTGGGGCTACTCCTGCCGCACCGTCGACCTGGTCCGGCTGATCGCCAAGAAGATGTAGAGTCGCGCTGCAATCGCACTCTGCAAGAAATAGCCGGGAGCCAACGGCTCCCGGAAAAGAACAAACGGCGCCGATCCGAAAGGCGGGTCGGCGCCGTTTTTTTGTGTTTTGCTTTACGCCGCACGTCGCTTGCGCGACGTGATGGGAATGATTTGCGGCGGCTGCGAGGTGATTTCTTCAGCTCGACGCTCTTGTATCACCACAAATCGATGGAGCGCCCATGCCATTGAAGGAAGCAAGCTGATGCTGCACCAATAACCCACCACAGGCCGCAAGAGCCAAGCAATTCCCAAGAAGACGCCAATCGTTGCCAGTGCTCCATAGAGCAGCATCACGAACCGATGGCTGTAACCAACGATGAGCAACCGTTGATAGAGGTGTGAGCGATGGGCCGCGAAGACATTTTCGCCATTGCGCAGTCGCCGCAGGAACGTGAATCCGGCATCGAAGACAAACGGCCAAACCAGCAACAGCCCCAACGCAGAACTGGTCTCCGCGAGCGGGCCGCCCGCACCAAGGGCCAAGAGCGGCATCGTTGCGAACGAATATCCGAGAAAGGCGCTGCCCACGTCGCCCATAAATATCTTGGCCGGGGGCCAATTATGGGCGAGAAAACCGAGGCTTCCGGCTTCCAACAGCAAGGAAAGACACGTGACGGTCGGCGAGCCGCCGGCCAACCATCCCAGGCAGGCCCACCCCAAGCCGGCAAGGACCGCTAGCAATCCAGCTATGCCGTCACTGCCGTCCATGAAGTTGTAGGCGTTGGTGAGCCCCACTATCCAAACAAACGTGAGGGCGGCGCCGGCGTATCCTAACCACACGCTTTCGCCTGGCAACAGCGGAATTGCTTGCCAGTAGCCTATCGCAAGCACAGCAATTACGGCGGCCAGCGATTGGGCTAAGAATCGCATCCTCACAGAGAGTGAATACAGATCATCGAGCCAACCGACGGCCGCGATCAGGCTCGCTCCGCAGATATATGCCGCAACGGCAGGACGGGATGCCGACGATAGGATGAGGCATCCCAAGGCTGCGATGCCGGTCATTGTCACTAATCCAATAATCAGCCCACCGCCGCGTGGCGTGGGCTGTGTGTGCGAACTACGCTCGTTGGGGATGTCCAGTGCTTGATGGAGAATGGCCCAGCGACGCACGCCGGCCACTCCGACGTACGATGCGACAAAAGCCAACAAGAAGAATACAGCAGCTTCAGCCATTCCCAAAATCAAGCGGCCGCCCGGACAGGGGCTCGATACCACTGCGCTTCCCGGCGGATTCCTTCCTCCAAATCAACTTCAGCGCGAAAATCGAAAGCAGCTTCAAAATGCTTGCCGCTGTAGGCGTCGTCGGCAAGCCATTTTTTGAGAACTCTGGCGGCGTCTGCAGCGGGCCCTCGGCCAAGCGAAATTGCATGGGCAGCACGGCCGAATCCCATGGCCATAGAAGTTGGGACTCGCCAGGAGGGTATGCTGCGACCGAGCGACACGGCGATCGTTTCGACGATCTGCCGCATGGTGCAAGCTGGCGCGGAGACATTGTACGTCTGCACACCTTGGCCGACGCCGGTTGCAGCGGCGAGACATGCCCG
>CAYMQL010000241.1:0-4908 GCA_964392255.1 uncultured Planctomycetaceae bacterium
GGACGATCTCCGACGCAAGATGAGGCCGCGTCATCGAGAATAGCAGGGCCACTTCGCCCAGACACCAACTATCGGCGGCCAAACGACCCATCAGCCCGGGGAGCAGCATGCCAAACGGTGTCGGCCAGGAAGCGGCAACCGCCTCCATCGTCAGTGGTGCCGCGTGGTCGATCCGTCCGGCCATCTTGGCTGCGCCGATACCGAAGGCCGACGCAACCGAACCAATGCCGCACAACACTGGACCGGAATCGACGTCCATCAAGTCGTCGGGCGACTGGAGCGGCATTTCGGAAAAACCGGCGGCCCAGCCGACGTCGTTCCAAAAGTTCACTTGATAGGCGTCGTACCAGCGCCCCGCAATTGCCGGATCCAGCTCCGATGCAAACAACAGGATGCCCGAGTTGCCGCAGCCGCGGGCACCTTGGATGATACGTCCTGACCGGGAGTCGGCCTGAAAGGCGGGCAAGCCTTCTTCGGCCAGGAGCGGTCCGTCGAATGCCGCCATCAGATTCTTGGCCAGCTCATCGTGATGGTCGCCATCGAGCCGGGCCGCCCGCTGAATCGCCGCGACGGCCCAAAGCATGTCGGCCGGATAGCATTCGCCGGGATAGTCGTCCCGGAGATGCAGTTTCGCGTTGCCCAATTCGGCGGCCAGCGTTGTTCTCTGCTGCGACATAGCCGCGTGGTACTGCGTGTTTCCTGTGATGCGCTCGTAGGACGACAGACCCAGGATGAACAACATCCGGTAGAACACGTTTTCCTTTTTCAGGTAATCGTCGCCCCATTTGGTTTTAACCCAAGTGGCCGTCACGGGCGAGGCCACGATTTCGGCGGCCTTTTCGATCGCCTTATGAACCGTTCCTTGCATGGGATCGACTTTACCCTGTCTTTGCAGGTCCTCCGCCGTGACCAGAAAGAACGTTGCACCGAACATCGGCCATTCCGTGGCGGGAATGTCGTCGTGATCGAGCGATCCGGCGTAATCTGTGTTCAAGTAGGAAGTTGCCCACGACAAGAATCTGTCTGCTGCCGATTCGAACCACATCGGCACCAGCTGGCACTGGCCGGTTTGGCTCAGTTGCGAGTCCATGACGACCAGGCAGATTGTCGCCGCCGGGTAAACGAAGATCAAAAGTGAAAGAACGATCACAACGCTGGACACTGTGAGGTGGAAGGCCAGCATCACGTTTCGCATCTTCCGGCCGAGGAGAATTTGGGGAAATCGCATGACACACCTCCTTTGCTACCGCTGGGGCGGTTGGCTGTGGGATTGTTCAGAACTGTCAGGGTAGGCAACTGTTCTCGCGGCGATGCGCCAACGTGCCAAGACGCGGGGATAGATTCTCGGCCTGGGGACTTGGTGCTGAGCTGTAGAACCCGCTCGAAGATGCGGGTTGCGAAGGGCATCAGGCCGGATCGGATGATGGCGACCCACAGCGGGTCGATCTTCATCCACGCCACGTTATAGGCGATTCGTTTCAAGGCCCCGGGTAAGCCAAACGAGCGGCGAAGGATCGAACTCCATGCCGCAAATTCTCGCCTCGCTCGGCCATAACCCTGCTCGAGTTGCTCGGGCGTCATTCGGCACGGCCGAAAGACTGCGTGATAGGTGTCGTACCGACTCCAATCGCGATGCAAAATCCGGCCTTCGGCCTGAAGGCGTTCAAAGAGTCGAGTGCCGGGAAGCGGCGTCAGGATGTGAAACGACGCTGTGAGAATCTTGTTCTCCACGGCAAAATCAATGGTGCGCTCGAAGAAGACCGGGCCGTCGCAATCGAAACCGAACACGAAACTGCCGTTGATCATAATTCCGGCGTCGTGAAAACGGCGGCACACCTCGGCGTAATCCGTCGTTGCGTTCACCATCTTGTTGTTGCCCCGCATATTCTCCGGGGAGAGCGACTCGAAGCCGACGAACAGGCTTCGGCAGCCCGCCTCGTAGGCCTCTTCGAGGTAATGAGGATCGCGGGCCACGTCGAGCGATGCCGCCGCCTGCCACACGATTCCCGAACCGCGCAACACGTCGAACATCGCATGCGCGTGACGCCGGTTGGCCAGCAGATTGTCGTCGAGAAAGAAGACCAGACGGTCGTCGACACGGCTCAACTCCCGCTCGATTTCAGTGATCGGCCGAGGCTCGTAGTACGTCGGTCCCCAAAAACTGCTCTTGTAGCAGAAGTCGCAGGCATGGGGGCAACCGCGAGACGTGACCATCGTGTGCCGCAGCAGATAGGCCCGAGGATTCATCAAGTCGCGGCGCGGCAGCGGCACCAAAGCGGCTGAACCTTCAGCGCGGCCTCGATAGAACTTTTTTAATCGACCGCATTTGAAGTCGTCGAGGATTTGTTCCCACACCGTCTCGGCCGGACCTATGCACACGGCATCGGCGTGACTGGCGGCCTCGTGCGGCAAGCTTGTCGGATGCAATCCTCCGAGTACGACCTTTGCGCCCCGCCGCCTCCAACGGCGGGCCAATTCGTATGCCCGTGCGGCCGAGGAGATGTAGGTCTGGATGCCCACCAAGTCCACGTGTCCTTCGATTTCCGAAGACTCGACATGCTCATCTCGGATGACGATGTCCCAGTCGTCGGGCGTGAGTCCGGCAATAGTCATCAGGCTCAGCGGCGGAAACTCAGAGTACTTGATGAGCCGGAAATATTGGTCGGTCTGCCGGACCACCCCGGCCAGAATCAGCAGAATTCGGCGTTTCATGGATGATCTCCTTAAGCCAAAGCACTTTGGTATGCAAAGTTTGTGTCCAAAAAAAACACTCTTCTGAAAAGTCGCTCATCTTCCGCCTGCGGCTTGATCGTCCCGATCCACAATTTGCCGCAATGTCGCTAAATATCGCTCGAAGGCCCTGCGGCCCTTGGGCGTCAATCGCATCTCCGTATAGGGACGGCGGCCGCGGAAGGATTTTTCGACGACGATGTAACCTGCTTCGTCGAGCGTTCGCGAATGCGCGCTCAGGTTGCCGTCGGTTAGCCCCAGCATCGACTTCAATTCGTTGAAGCTCAACTGCGGCGACACCGCCAGCGCAGAAACGATCGACAGCCGCACGCGCTCGTGGATGACTGCATCGATATCGTCAGGTTTGATCGGCTCGTTCATCGGACCACCGTCGGCCGTTGCTTGTGGACGATATAAAGCCCAAAAACGACGTGCAGAAGCCCAAAAGACAGCGCCGCGGCGACGACGCCGTATTGCGGGAAACACAACAACGCGAAGATGCCCATCGCAATGAACGTCAGGCCTAGCACGCGAGGCGGGCGGATTGAAAACAGCCCCGCCGTGTAAACGCCCGTGCCGTAAAGCATCATCCAAATCGGTACGATGTACTGGATCTCCTCGGCCTTCGGCATCAGTGGAACATCAAAGTTCCACGTCCAAAACATGTGCCAGACGGTCGGATTGACCGGCAGAAGGAATTTCGCCGTCAGAACGACCGCCACAACGATGCTCGGAGTCAGCGAGAACGCGGCGATCCGCATCGGACGGTCGGCCGGTACAAGCTGCTGTTTGGCCGCCGCTCGCGTGGTGCAAACAACCTCCAACACGACGCCGATTACGCCAATGGCGAACCACATGATGCAGAAGGCAACCTGATTGTTGACCGACAGGTTCAGGATGTCGGCAAAATCCAACGATCGGAACATTGCATAGCTGACCGCGCAGCCGGCCAACACTATCAGTCCGCCGACGACAGCCGGCACTCCGGGCAAAAGCGTGAAGAGCGTCGCCCGCTCCATAATCCGCTGAATTTCCTGCATTCGATCTTGGGCTTCATTGGCGTTCATAACGCACCTCTGCAAGTTGTGGAGACTGTGGCTCTGCACTACAAAGTACTTTATCGCATTGCGGCATACTTGTCAATCACATTTTTAAAAATTCCGATCCGAGCATCGCCTCAGACCGAGACCGCACCCGAAAAGCTTTCCTATATTACCCCATCATGCAATGTTCGTCCTTCCAGAGATCGGCTGAGGGTCGCTTGGCGGAACGGGCGAGAGAAACAAGCAATCTTCGGGCGTCGAAGGTTGACGAAACGCACGGCAATCGCGAAACTGAACGATCGGGATGGAATCGCGGATCCTCGGCGGCGATGCGGCAGGTCGGTCGGACGCGGGTCTACGCGGCAGGAATCAAGGAGAACTTGGATGTTCAGCGTCGAAAGATCGTGGGCCGTCGTTCTGGCTGCGGCAGCAGGTTTGGTTTGCCTCGGTTGCCAGCAAAAGACTTCGCCGAAGCCTGCCGAGAAAAATCCAGCGGCCGCACATTCTGAAAAACAAGCAAGCCAACCTGAAACGACAAAACCGGCCGCTGAAACGACGCCAGTCGCCAAACCAGAGTCGCCTCCGTCGACCAAGGATTCAACAGCTTCCGCTGCACTGGCGAAGATGCCCAAGGTCGCCCTGAGCGACGCCCTTCGCGCCTCATGCCTCGTCAACGTCGGCGACGCGCTGCCGGCGGCTGCCTTGCCCGACGCATCGGGCAAAATGCTCGATTTAAAAAGCCTGTACGGCCCTAAACTGACGGTCGTTTGCTTCTGGACCATCGGCACGACGCACCGATCGCAGTTGACCGCGGAGGCCGTCTTGCAGGACTTGGCCAAGCAAGTGGCCGAACCGTTCGGGGCCAAGGGCGTGCAAATCGTCGGGATCGACGTGGGCGACTCGCCCGACGCCGTCGATGCCAATGTGCAGAAAGCCGGCGCGTCGTTTCCCAATTTATCCGACGCCGACGGCGCGTATTTCGCCAAAATCGCCCGCGACAAGCGGATGCCGCGAATCTTCCTGCTCGACGCGGCGGGCCGGATTCTTTGGTTCGACGTCGAGTTCGGCAGGGCCTCGCGATTCGACCTGACCCAGGCGATCCGCGCGGGCCTGGGCGAGCTGTAAACTCCCGCCG
>CAYMQL010000242.1:0-4907 GCA_964392255.1 uncultured Planctomycetaceae bacterium
CGATGCCGATCTTCTGGCCGTCCGCAACGGCGACAATCTGGATTATCATCAGGGCGTGCTGCACGACGTGACCGCCGACGCCGTTGGGTTCGATTTGGACGGCGAAACAATCGCCGTAAAACGCTCGAAAGTCTACGGGCTTGTCTACCGCCACACCGCCCAGGCGGCCCTGAAGCCGGCGGCGTGCCGCGTCACGGACGCCGAGGGTTCGCTCTGGTCGGTCGAGCGGCTGCGTCTTGCCGAGACGCTGCAATGGACCACGCCGGTGGGCGTCGCCGCCGCGCGGCCGCTCGATGCGATTGCGCAAATCGATTTTTCGGCCGGCAAGATCGTCTACCTGAGCGACCTCGAGCCGGAACAAAGCCGGTGGACGCCGTATTTCGGCCTCGAAAAGCCGACGCCCGCCGTCGAGCGGTTTTATGCGGTTCGGATCGATCGCAATTTTGACGGCGGCCCGTTGCGCCTGGCCGGGCGGGAATATCCCAAGGGGCTCGCGCTGCGCAGCCGAACGGAGATCGTCTATCGATTGCCGGATAGGTTCCGACGTTTTCAGGCGGTCGCGGGCATCGACGATGCGGCTGGGGCCGCGGGCCGGGTGCGTCTGCGCGTGCTGGGCGACGATCGCGAGTTGTTCAACGCGGCGGTCGCCGCAAGCGATGCCCCGATTTCGATCGATCTCGACGCGGCCGGTGTTCGGCGTCTTGCAGTGGTGGCCGATTTTGACGGTCGGACGCCCTTGGGCGATTATCTGTTGTTGTGCAATGCGAGGCTGATCAAGTGAAACGCGCCTGCTATTCCGCTGTGCTGCTGTTTGTTGCCGTCGAAGGAATCGCGGCCGCCCCGACGCCGGCCGTACTCGAGGCCGAGGCACGCCGCATCGCCGTCATCGCCAAGGTGAAAGACTGCGTGCTGGCCGTGTTTCCGCCGTCGGGCGAGGGCGGAGGCTCGGGCGCGGTCATCTCGCCCGACGGCTATGCCCTGAGCAATTTTCACGTCGTCGCGCCTTGCGGCCCCGCGATGAAGTGCGGCATGGCCGATGGAAAAATCTACGACGCCGTGCTGGTCGGCGTCGATCCGACCGGCGACATGGCGTTGCTCAAGCTGTTCGGACGCGACGATTTTCCGTGCGCCGAATTGGGCGACAGCGATCAGGTCCGCGCCGGCGATTGGGTCTTCGCCCTGGGCAATCCCTTCCTGCTGGCCACCGATCTGCAACCGACCGTGACTTGCGGAATCGTCTCGGGCACGCATCGCTATCAGTTTCCGGCCGGCACGCTGCTGGAATACGCCGACTGCTTGCAGATCGACGCCTCGATCAATCCCGGCAACTCGGGCGGGCCGCTGTTCGACGCCGAAGGCCGTTTGATCGGCGTCAACGGCCGGGCCTCGTTCGAAAAACGCGGCCGTGTCAACGTCGGCGCAGCCTACGCCATCTCGATCAATCAAATCAAGAACTTCCTAGGCGCCCTGCATAGCGGACGGATCGTCGATCACGCCGCCCTGGGCGTCCGCGTCGCTGCCGATGCCGAAGGCCGCGTGGTCGTGTCCGATATCCTCGAAACCTCCGACGCCTATCGCCGCGGGCTGCGTTACGACGACGAAATCGTCAGTTTTGCCGGCCGGCCGATCTCGACGCCCAACGGATTCAAGAACGCGCTAGGCATACTGCCGATCGGGTGGCGCGTGCCGCTCAGTTTTCGCCGCGACGGCCAACGGCACGACATCCAAGTGCGTTTGTCGGGCATTCACAGCCAGCAAGAACTGGTCGAAAAAGCGACGGCCGCGCCGCCGACCGAGCCGTCGCCGGAACCAAAACCCGGCGAGCCGCCGAAAAAATCGCCGATCAAAGCAAACAAGCCGCCCGCTGCGCCGCCGATGCCTGAAATCGTTAAAAAACACTTTCAGGAACGATACGGCTATGCGAATTACTACTTCAACGCGCTGCACCAGCGTCGCGTATGGCGGGCCTGGAGCGCGGCGGCCAATTTGTTCAGCGCCCGCGGCGTTTGGACCCTCGCCGGCCAATCGGAACAAGGCCGCCCGTTTCATATTCGGCTCTCCGACGACGGCGCGTCGCTGAAAACGGCGTCGCTCGAATCTGCCTGGACGCCCGGCGGCCCGTGGACCGAATCGCTGCCTCCGGCCGGCAGCGGCGGGCTGTTGCCGGCGCTCTATTTATGGCGGCGGCTGGCCGTCGAGGGCCTCGGCCGCTTCGGCGACGTGCGTTACGAGGGCACGGCCCCGCTGCCGGGACGCGAGGCCTTGGCCGACGTGCTGGTCGGATCGCATCATGGGTTCGAATGCCGCTTTTATTTCGATCCGGTCGACGGCCGGCTGCTGGCGATGGAAATGTTTTCCGCCGCCGACTCCGACCCGTGCGAGTTGTATTTTTCCGAAGATCATTCCGCAGCCGGCGCCCGATGGCCGAAACGCATCGAAGTCCGCTTTGGCGACGAGCTGTATGCCGTCTTCCATGTGAAGGAGGCTCGCGTTGAATAGCAGCAGTTTGCATACCTGTAGGGTGCGTGCTTGCACGCACCTGATGATTCAATTGCCGATAGCGTCGAAATACGTGCGTGCAAGCACGCACCCTACGGCTCTTTGCATCCTTTGCGCCCTGCTTGCAATCGCGAATGTTGCCCTCTCCGCCGCCGCTTCGCTGCCGGAGACGATCGACCAAACACAGCCGAAGGTGGTGAAGATTTACGGAGCGGGCGGATTTCGCGGCATGGAACCCTATCAGACGGGCATCCTCATTTCGCCCGAGGGACACATCCTCACCGCGTTCAGCCACGTGCTCGACACCGAGTACATCGTCGCCGTGCTGGCGGACGGGCGCAAGTTCGACGCCCGGCTGCTGGGCGCCGACCCGCGTTTGGAGGCGGCCGTGCTGAAAATCGACGCTGCCGGACTGCCCTATTTCGATCTCGATCAGGCGGCCGCGGTCGACGCGGGCACGCGCGTCTTGGCGCTAAGCAACCTGTTCGGCGTCGCCGTCGGCAACGAACCGGTCAGCGTCCAAAAGGGAACCATCGCGATCGTCACGCGACTGGAAACGCGGCGAGGCGCGTTCGAAACGCCCTATCGCGGGCCCGTCTACGTCCTCGACGTGACCACGAACAATCCGGGCGCCGCCGGCGGCGCCCTGGTCACGCGCCGCGGGGCGCTCGTGGGCATGTTGGGCAAAGAGCTTCGCAACGCCGCAAACGACGCCTGGCTCAACTACGCCGTGCCGATTGCCGAGCTTCGCCCTTCGGTCGACGCAATGCGGTCGGGCAAGCGCGTCGCGACCGAGGAAACCGACGCGCGGCGCCGCCCGCGCCGGGCGATCGACCTTGCCGCGCTCGGAATCGTGCTGGTGCCCGACGCCGTCGAGCGAACGCCGCCTTTCATCGATCGGGTGCGGCCCGAATCGCCGGCGGCGAGGGCCGGCCTCCGGCCCGACGACTTGATCGTGCTGCTCGGCGACCGGATTGTCCAATCGCGGAAAGGGCTGGAATCGGACCTTCAATACGTCGATCATGAAGACGCCGTCAAGCTGACCGTGCAGCGCGGCCAGGAGTTGATCGTCGTGGAACTGCGTTCGGATGACGCGGCCCCCGTCTTGCGGAGAGAATCGCCATGACCGCCACCCACGCATTTTTGTTCCTTGCGACGATGCTCGTCGGCGTGCCGTTGGCCCCCGAGTCCGCCGATCGCGATCCGGACTTGCAGGAAGAAGCGGCGATTCGGGCCGCCGTCGAGCTCGCGTCGCCGGCCGTGGTTCGCATAGAGACGCTCGGCGCCGCCGAGCGCGCCGGCCAGCCGGCCGCAGCCGCCGCGACGACCGGTTTGATCGTCGATCCCGCGGGCTACGTCGTTTCGAGCGCTTTCGGCTTTGCCGGCCGTCCCGCCTCGATCCTGGTGCGTTTGCCCGACGGCAGACGGCTGCCGGCCAAACCAATCGCCGCCGATCATAGCCGCTGGATCGTGTTGTTGAAGATCGACGCCGATCGGCCGCTGCTGACGCTCGAAACCGTGCCGCTCGACCAGATGCGCGTCGGACAATGGACGATCGCGCTCGGACGAACGTTCGACAGCGATCGGCCGAACATGGCCGTGGGCATTCTCAGCGCGCTGAATCGCATTTGGGGCAAAGCCGTTCAGACCGACGCGGCCGTCTCGCCGAACAACTACGGCGGCCCGCTGGTCGACATCCGCGGCCGCGCGCTCGGCGTGCTTGTGCCGCTGGCTCCCGACGCCGACGAGGCGATGGCGGGGCTTGCCTGGTACGATTCGGGCGTCGGTTTCGCCGTTCCGATGGAACACATCGAACGGATTCTGCCGCGCATGAAACGCGGCGAAGATCTGTATCCGGGCCGCGCCGGCCTTCGTCTGAAAGCGGCCGGTCTTTACGCCGACCCGCCGGTGATTGCCGAATGCCGCGAGCCGGGTCCCGCGGCGGCCGCCGGCCTGAAGCCCGGCGATCGGATCGTAGCGGTCGACGGCCGTCCGATCGTGCGCGCCGCAGAATTGATGGAAGAACTCGGCCGCCGCTACGCCGGAGACAAAATGCGAATGACGGTCGTTCGCAATTCAAAGCGGATCGACTTCGAAATCACATTGGGCCGTCCCGCACTAAAAACTTCCGCCGCCAACCCCTGATCGCGCCATGATGCAGCGCCGTATTCTGGCCATTCTTGCAATCGCGTTTTTGCTGACGGCCGTCGGGCTGGAATGGTATTGTCCGGCCGAAACGGGTGCGTTGGCGTTTTGCTGGCGTTTCGGGGCGATACTGGCCGCGGCCTGGCTGGCCTACGACGACGTGCAGCGGCTGCCGAACTGGCTGGCCGTTGCGATTCTGCCGCTGCTGGTGGTGCTGGTCTGGCGGCCCCGGTTGCTGGTTTTGCTGCTTCCAGCCCTGTTGG
>CAYMQL010000243.1:0-4899 GCA_964392255.1 uncultured Planctomycetaceae bacterium
CACTGGCATAGCCAGTGGCACCCTAAATCTTAACTGTGACAAAGCACTAGGCCGGCCGACGCCGGAATCGGACTCCTCGCGCTCCCGCTCTCTTCTTCCTCATGCGAAGCATGAGGAGTACAATGGGCACAGTGCAAGTCACGGATTGTTGCCGCATGTGAAAAGTGATAAACTGACCATGATGATCTCTTCTGCTGAAATTGAACGTCTCGGGCAGCGGTATGCCGGCAATCGCGTGTTGGTCGACGCACGTCGGCCGGAATTGGCGCGGTGGGCCAATGTGCCCGGACGCGTGGCGGCCGTCAACCAGAACGGCCAGGCGCTGGTGCAGTTTGACGGGGCCGACCAGGGCTGGCACGACATTGCCCCGGAGTTCCTCAAACTGGAGCCCTCGTCATGAACGCGGACGATTCTTCGCGAGATTCGGTCGGAACAACCGACGCCTGCCGGCAGCCCGGCTGTCGGTCCGGCCGCCGTTGTCTTGGTTCCATTCTCTTGCTGCTTCTTCTGGTCGGGGTGCTGGGCGCAGCGGTCGGGTATTGGGCGTTGTTCCTGCGCATCTACAATCTGGAGGTCTGTCGGATGGCGATGGAGACGATCGCGGCCGACGAGCATTGTCGAGAAATGCTCGGCGAGCCGATCGTCACGGTGAAATCTCCGACCCGGCAATTTGCGCCAAACGCACGGGTGGAAGAGCGCGAGACGGACATCCGGTGGCACATCCAAGGGCCCAAGGGCCGCGCCGAAGCGAGGGCCCACGCCCGACGGATGCAGGGCAAGTGGGAAATCGATACGCTCGAGGTCAACGGCAAGCGCGTCGCGATGGCCGGCGACGATGCGGCCGACGCCCCGCAGTTCACCGGATCGACGGCCCCTTCGCAGAAATCCGACGCCAGTGCGCCTCCGCCGGAGATTAATCTGCCCGTGCCGCCGACCGACGGACCACACCCGTAATCGTGCCGGGCGGCGCTACTGAGAGGACGACCCTTGATGCGGAAGCGCGCGAGACCCGACCGGCCGGTTCAACGCCGGCCCGAAAAACCCGGAAAGGGCGTTCAAGGGCAAGCGGCCGCGCTCTGCGGCGATCGGCCGTCGTGCGATCATTCGCCGCGTCAAGGCTCGCCCGCCGTTATTCTGGCCGTCTGCGCGCTTCTCGTGCTGGCCATCGCGTTGGTTTTTGGGCAGGCGCTCGGACATCAGTTCATCGGCTACGACGACAACGAATACGTCTACGAGAACCCGCACGTTACGGACGGCCTAACCGCCGACGGCGTTGCCTGGGCGTTCACAACCCGATTCGCCAGCAATTGGCACCCGCTGACGTGGCTTTCCCACATGCTGGATTGCCAGCTTTATGGAATCGCACCCGGCGGGCATTTTGCGACCAACGTCCTGCTCCACGCCGCTACGAGCGTTTTACTTTTTTTACTATTGCGGGCGATGACGGGCAGCCTTTGGCCCAGCGCGCTTGCGGCCGCGCTGTTCGCCGTGCATCCGCTGCGCGCGGAATCGGTCGTTTGGGTCGCAGAACGCAAAGACGTTCTGTCGGGCTTCTTCTTCGTTTTGACTTTGGCGGCGTATGTCGGCTATGCGCGGCGGCCGTTTTCGCCCGTTCGGTATGCCGGCGTCGCCGTAGCGTTCGGTTTGGGGCTGATGGCGAAACCGATGCTCGTGACGCTGCCGTGTCTGCTGCTGTTGTTGGACTACTGGCCGCTCGGGCGAATGCAGCGGACGACGGCCGCACGCCTGGTCTTGGAGAAACTGCCGCTGCTGGCGATGGCGGCCGCTTCGTGCGCGGTTACGACCTGGGCGCAACAAGACGCCATTATGCCGCTGGAATCCGTGGCCATGCCGGTGCGAATCGCCAACAGCGTGGTTTCCTACATGGCGTATATCGGCCTGTATTTTTATCCTTCGGGTTTGGCCGTGTTCTATCCGCATCCCGAAAATGCCCTGCCGGCGGCCAAAGTTGCCGCGGCGGCCGTGGCGTTTGCGGGCATTTCAATCGCTGCGATTGTTTTGGGGCGAAGACTTCCCTATCTGTTCGTCGGCTGGTTTTGGTACGCGGGGATGCTGGTGCCCGTGATCGGCGTTGTGCAGATTGGGTCGCAGGCGATGGCCGATCGCTACACCTATTTGCCGCAGATCGGCCTGTGCATCGCCCTGGTTTGGGCTGCGGCCGACGCCGCCGCGTCTCGGCCGGCGGCTCGGCGGCTTTGCGCCGCTGTCGCCGCGTTGGTCCTGTTTTTGCTGATGGGCTGCGCCTGGCGGCAAGCCTCGTATTGGCGCGATGGCGAGACGCTCTGGCGGCGAACGCTGGCCTGTACGACGCACAACGCCGTCGCCCACAACAATCTCGGCGCCATCCTCGGCAAGCGCGGCGAAGTTGACGCGGCCGTCGAACACTATCAAAAATCTATGGCCATCTGGCCCCACTACGCCGAACCGCACAACAATTACGGCGCCGCGCTGGTCGTTCGCGGACAGACCGACGCGGCTTTCGCCGAGTATCAGAAGGCGGTCGAATACGATCCTTCTTTGGGTTTGGCGTACAACAATCTGGGCAACATTTACGCCCGCCGCGGTCAGTTCGACGCGGCGATCGAGCACTACGAAAAGGCCCGCAACAGCAAAAAACCATGCGCTTTGGCCGAGAATAATCTCAACAGCGCGCTGGGCGAGCGACAAAAACTTCTCGACGCGCTTGCCCGGCGGCGCGAGGCGATTCGCAAACATCCCGACGATTTGGAATTGTTGAACGGCGCCGCCTGGATTTTGGCGACCAACCCAAACCCCTCGGTTCGCAGCGGCGACGAGGCGGTTGAATTGGCGGAACGCGCAAACCGGCTTTCGGGCGGACGCGAGCCGGCGGTGCTCGGCACGCTGGCTGCGGCCTATGCTGAAACAGGGCAGTTTTCCAAGGCGGCCGACACCGCTCGCCGGGCCGAACAACTGGCGGCCGCACGCGGCGAGGCCGCGTTGGCCGAGACGTTTCGATCGCGGGCAATGCTCTATGAAAGCGGCAAGCCCTATCGCGAGCTGCGCCCGGAACGCTCTCGATAAGCCGACAAAGAGAATAGCCGTGAGCCGCAGGCCGAAAAAGAATCGAGCGAAGCAAATCCTTAAGCCCGGCGCAATGGCGGCTGCCGCGCCGGCGCCGCACGAGCGGCGAAAGGCTGCGGCGGTTTGCGCCCTTTTGATTGCGGCGACGGCGCTTGTGTTTGGGCAAACGCTCCGCCACGGGTTCGTCAACTACGACGACGACGTCTATGTGTACGGCAACGTTTACGTCGCCCGCGGCCTGACCGCCGAAGGCGTAGGTTGGGCGTTCACGGCCCGACATGCCAGCAACTGGCATCCCGTCACGTGGCTCTCGCACATGCTCGACGGCCGGCTTTATGGAATGTGGGCCGGCGGGCACCACCTAACAAGCGTTTTGCTGCATGCCGCGACGGCCATCCTGCTCTTCCTCTTGTTGCGACGCATGACGGGCGACCTGTGGCCAAGCGCGCTCGCGGCGGCGGTGTTTGCCGTGCATCCGCTGCGCGCGGAGTCGGTCGCCTGGGCCTCGGAACGGAAAGACGTTCTGAGCGGGCTTTTTTTTATGCTGACTCTCGCGGCCTATGCCGGCTATGCGCGTCGGCCGTTTTCGGCGGTGCGCTACGGCGGCGCGGTGCTGCTGTTTGCAATGGGCCTGATGGCGAAACCGATGCTCGTCACCCTGCCGTTTGTGCTGCTGTTGCTGGATTACTGGCCGCTCGGACGATGGAGTCGGACGACGGCGCGGCGCGTCGTGGTTTAAAAAATTACGTTTTTGTTTCTCTAAGCGAATTAGTTCGTCGTCACATCCTGGGCACAGACGCAGGCCATGATGCCGCTAGAGTCCGCGCCCGTCGGAGCCCGAGTCTCCAACGCAATCCAGGCGACCACCACATATCTTGCCCAGTTCTTTTGTCCCGTGGGATTGGCGGCCTTCTATCCGTATCCCGAGAATGGTTTGCCGGCTTGGAAAATTGCGGCGGCGGCAGCGGTGTTGTTGGCCGTAACGGCCGCGGCTGTGGCATGGCGGCGATGGATGCCGTACTTGTTTGTCGGCTGGTTTTGGTACTTGGGGATGCTTGTGCCGGTGATCGGCCTGGTGCAGATCGGCGAACAGGCGATGGCCGACCGCTATACGTATTTGCCGCAGATCGGTTTAGGCATTGCCATAGTATGGGGCGTCGCCCGTCTGGTTTCGAGACGGCCGACCTTGCGATGCGCGTGCGGCGTTGTGGCGGCGCTGGCATTGGCGGCGCTGATGGTCTGCGCTTGGCGGCAGACCTCGTATTGGCGCGACGGCGAGACGCTATGGCGACACGTTTTGACATGCACCACGAATAACGCCCGCGCTGAAAACAGCCTTGGCGCGGAACTCGGACGGCTTAAACGAACGGACGAGGCCGTCGCACACTGCCGCAGGGCGTTGGAAATCGCGCCCGACTATGCGAAAGCCCACTACAACCTTGGCCTTGCGCTGATTGGCAGCAAACAATACGCCGAGGCTGCGGCCTGTTTCGAAGAATCGTTGAAACGCGACCCGAACGACGCGAACGCTTGCAATAATCTGGCTTGGTTGCGGGCGACGTGTTCCGAGGCGTCGGTTCGCAACGCCGCCGAAGCCGTCGCGCTGGCTCGGCGCGCAGTCGAGCTTTCCGGCGGCCTGGAGCCGGCCCATCTCGACACGCTGGCCGAGGCCTACGCCGCGTCGGGGCAACCGGCCGAAGCCCTGAAGGTTGCCGAGCAAGCCGTCCGACTGGCCGTTCAGCAAGGCAATGCAACGCTGGCTGCGGCCGTACGGACTAAAATCGCAGCGTATCGAGCATCGGCCGGCCGCAACTAGCATTATGACGCAGGTTCGCG
>CAYMQL010000244.1:0-4898 GCA_964392255.1 uncultured Planctomycetaceae bacterium
TTCATTCCGGCTGAGTTGTTCGGTTATCCGCTGTATGGCGCGGGTTTGCTGCTGGCCGTTTGGGCCGCGGCGGGCGTCGGCGTCATAGCGTGGCTCGTTTGGCGGCAAGGTTTTTGCGCCGACACGTGGGGCTACGTGCCCGCCTTGCTGCTGCTCGGGGCGATTATCTACTGGATTCTGCCGGCGGTGTGCGAGCCTCAGGGATTGCCAATCCGCGGCTACGGCATGATGATGCTTGCGGCCGTGACGGCTGCGACGGGGCTGGCCGTGTGGCGGGCGAAACGCATCGGATTTAACGTCGACGTGTTGCTGTCGCTGATTATGTGGATGTTGGTGCCGGGCATCGTCGGCGGCCGCGCGTTTTACGTCATCGAGTATTGGCAGCAGGCCTATTGGCCCGCCTACACGAATCCCGGCGGCGGGCTGGGCCCGTTGCTGGGCGAAATCGTCAATCTGGCTCGCGGCGGATTGGTCGTCTACGGCGCGTTTTTCGGCGGCATGGCGGGCCTGTTGTATTTCGTCCGCCGCCATAGGCTGCCGCTTCTGGCCGTCTGCGATCTGATGGCGCCGAGCATGGCCTTGGGGCTGGCCATCGGGCGGATCGGCTGTCTGTTGAACGGCTGCTGCTACGGCGCTGTGTGCGACTGCGATTGGGCTGTGCGATTCCCCGCCGGCACGCCGCCGGAATACACTCCGCCGTACCGCGCCCAAGTCGAGCGGGGACAAATGTACGGATTCACGCTTCCAGGCAGCGAAAAGGCCGAGCCGCGAGTGCTGGCCGTCGCGGCCGATGCGCCGGCCGCCAAAGCAGGTTTAAAGCCCAATCAGCGGCTGTCGATTCTCAATGGATACCAGTTGCGCAACGCCGGCGACGCACATCTTTTGCTGGCCGAGGCCTTCAACCAACGCCAGCCGCTGCAAATCCAAACAACCGACGGCGCGGCGATCGCGATGCCGGCCATCGAACCCCCGCCGCGCAGCCTGCCGGTGCATCCGACGCAGATTTACAGCGTCTTCGACGGGCTGGCGCTCTGTTTAATCTTGCTTGTCGTCGACCGTTTCCGCCGCCGCGACGGCGTGCTGTTCGCACTGATGCTTTCGCTCTATCCCGTTTCGCGATTTTTCATCGAACGCCTGCGAACCGACGAAGGCCCGATCTTCGGCACCGGACTGACCATCTCGCAGAACGTCAGCGTGCTGTTGCTGATTTGCGCCGCCGGGTTGTGGTTCTACGTGCTTCGGCAGCCGGCCGCCGCCGCATTGTCGCGGCAGAGAAAGACTTAATCCGCATTTTCGACCGCCCGCTATTGAGTCTCAGGAAAGTCATGTCGCATCAAGATAACCGGGGGCTGTTAGCCCCCGGCTATTGCGACATTATTTACCTGACGCGCAATAAATAAAACATGTTGTCGGGAGTTTTTTTCCATGTGTTGAGAAACACGGGTTAGCTACGGGGCGAGAACCAGCTATGTCGAAACCAGGCTACGCCGGACCGCTGGAGCAGATCGACGAGTGCTGCTGGCGGATTCCGCAGAACTACAAAACGGGAATGCGGGTCGAAGGGCGGCTTTTCGCCGACGAGCGGCTCCTGCGTCAAATTCGCGCCGACCAGGCGCCGGAACAAGTGGCCAACGTGGCGTTTTTGCCGGGCATTCAGACGGCCAGCCTTGCTATGCCCGACATCCACTGGGGCTATGGTTTCTGCATCGGCGGCGTGGCGGCAACCGATCCGGCGGCCGGCGGCGTGATTTCGCCCGGCGGCGTGGGGTACGACATCAACTGCGGCGTCCGTCTGCTGCGAACCAATCTCATGTGGGACGAGGTGCAACCGCGAATCGGACCGCTGATGGATGCGCTGTATCGGCGGATTCCCGCCGGCGTGGGCACGGGCGGTCCGTATCTGTTCGACGGCAAGGAACTGCGCCGTCTGTTGGCCGAGGGATCGCCCTATTTGGTTTCGCGTGGCTGGGCCACGTCGGCCGACATCGAACACACCGAGGCCCGCGGCTGTCTGCCCGGCGCCCAACCCGACGGCGTCAGCCGCCGCGCCTTGGAACGCGGCGGCGATCAATGCGGCACGCTCGGGTCGGGCAATCATTTTCTTGAGGTCCAGGTGGTGGACGAGATACTCGACGACGCGGCCGCGGAAACGATGGGTCTGAAAAAGGACCTGGTTTGCGTCATGATTCATTCCGGTTCGCGAGGGCTGGGCTATCAGGTGTGCGACGATGCACTGGCGGCGCTGCGCAAAGCCCCGGCCAAGTACGGCATCGATTTGCCCGACCGGCAGTTGGCCTGCGCGCCGGTCGAAAGCCCGGAAGGACAAGAATATCTCGGCGCGATGCGCGCGGCGGCCAACTACGCTTGGGCCAACCGGCAGTTGTTGATGTGGCAAACGCGCGAAACGTTTGCCGAGTTTTTCGGCCGCAGTTGGGAATCGTTGCAGATGGACCTCATTTACGACGTTGCCCACAACATCGCCAAAATGGAACAGCACGAGGTCGACGGCGTTCGGCGTCTGCTGTGCGTGCATCGCAAAGGAGCGACGCGAGCGTTTCCGCCGGGCCATCCCGACGTGCCCGACCGCTACCAAAAAATCGGCCAGCCGGTGATTATTCCCGGCGACATGGGCCGCGCGAGCTGGGTGCTGGCGGGCCAACCGGGCAGCATGGAACGCACTTTTGGCACCACCTGCCACGGCGCGGGCCGAGTGATGAGCCGGACCGCCGCCGTTCAGCACGCCCAGGGCCGCCGGATCGACCGCGAGTTGGCTGAAAAAGGCGTCGTTGCCAAATGCCGAAGCTGGAAGGGACTGGCCGAAGAGCAACCGGTCGCCTACAAGGACGTCGACATGGTGGTCGACGTGGTCGATCGAGCGGGGCTTGCCCGAAAAGTCGCCCGGCTGCGCCCGGCGGGAGTGGTGAAAGGATGAAGGATGAAGGATGAAGGATGAAGGATGAAGGCGGAGGGCGGAAAGATGAATCGCGGTTTCTTCGGACGCGCTGGATTGAACTTTTCGGCCGCGAGGCGTATAAGGAAACTGTCATGGGATTAGCGTTGCCGTCCAATTTTTTCTATCGTGTTGGGTTGGTGTTTTGGCTGGCGATTTTCGTCGGACTGGTTGGCGACCGATCGAATGCGGCGGAACCGAAAGCCAGCCGTACGAACTCGGCCAAGGCGACCAAACCCCAAGGAGGCGCGAAGATGTCGATTCAGATCACAAGCTCAGCCTTTCAGCAAGGCCGTCCGATCCCTAAAAAATACACCGGCGAAGGCGCCGACCTGTCGCCGCCGCTTTCTTGGTCGGGCGTTCCCGCCAGTGCAAAGGAGTTGGCGCTGATTTGCGACGACCCCGATGCCCCGACGCCCGAGCCTTGGGTGCATTGGGTCCTTTATAAAATTCCAATCGATGCGAAGGGCCTGCCGGAAGGCATTCCGCGCACGCCGCGTCTGAAAGAGCCGCCGGGCGCGCTGCAAGGCAAAAACTCGTGGCCCGAAGGCTCGAACCTCGGCTATCTCGGACCGAAGCCTCCGCCCGGCCACGGCGTTCACCACTACTACTTCAAGCTCTACGCCCTGCGAGCGCCGCTTGACGTGGAACCGGGACTGACCAAAAAGCTTCTTCAGGAAAAAATCAAAGACCTTGTCCTCGCCGAAGGCGCGCTGATCGGGACCTACGAACGATAAAGCGGCGAGGCGAATTGGCGTTTCTCGCCGCTATGCAATTCGGCCCGATCGGGCGAGGTTGTCGATTGCGCAAGCCGTGCCGAACGCTTGATTGGCGAAATTCACGGGAGAGGGGGGGACGGTTGACGGCCGGCGGCCGCTATGTTAGCTTACGCGCATTGGCTTTTTCCCCTTTTTTCTGTACTCCAATGATGAAAGGTGCTGCAATCATGTCCGTTCGTACTATGACGGGATGTCTGGTGGTTGTGGTTGGTCTGGCAATTGCCGTGGGCTGCTCGGGAAAACCCAAGCGGCTGCAACAATTATCCATCAATGCCGAAGCGGCCGGCGCGAAGGCGATCGAACTCTACGATACGAATAAGGATGGCAAGATCAGCGGCGAGGAGCTCGATCAGGTTCCCTCTCTCAAACTTTCTCTGCCCAACGTCGACACTGCCGGCACAGGGGGAATCACCGCCGAAATGATCACCAACCGGATCAAGAAATGGCAGGCGACCAAGAAAGCTGTGGTAACGTTTAGCTTCCAGTTGTTGCGGAACGGCCAACCGCTCTCCGGCGCCGATGTGAAAGTGGTTCCTGAAAAATTCATCACAAGCCCCGTGCCGACGGCGACGGGCCAGACGGATAACGACGGCCGAGTCCTCTTGCTCGCGCCGAATGCCGACCCGACGGCCCCTCCGGGCGTTTCGCCCTGCTTCTATCGCATCGAGATCACCAAATCCGGCGACAACATCCCGGCGAAGTACAACACCGAGACGACGCTCGGCTGGTTGGTTGCCCCTCACGGCATGCCTGTGCCGGGCGAACTTCAGTTCAACATTTCGTATTAACGAGCGGGCGACGAGCGGACGATCTGTCGGTAATAGTCGATCGATCGTCGTAGTCCCTCCTCGAAGTCGACTTGCGGCTCGTAGCCGAGCACCCGGCGAGCGAGCGCAATGTCGGCTTGGCTCTCGCGGACATCGCCCGGCCGCTGGGGAGCGAATTGTGCTTGCACGTTCGTCCCCAGCAGCCGGTTGAGCATCTCCAACAGCTTAAGCAGATCGATCGATCTGCCGTCGGCGGCGTTGATGGTCTGTCCCGCCGCATCCGGGGCGTCGGCCGCTAAAAGATTGGCGTGGACGATGTTGGCGACGAACGAAAAGTCGCGCGATTGCCGGCCGTCGCCGTAGATGATCGGCTGTCGCCCGGCCAGCATGGCCGTGATGAAC
>CAYMQL010000245.1:0-4891 GCA_964392255.1 uncultured Planctomycetaceae bacterium
AACTGGAAACGGCATTGAGTGGCACCCTAAATCTTAACTGTGACAAAGCACTAGTCCGCGTCTTCGAACATCGCGTCGACGAACGGGCCGGGCTCGAACAGGGCCAGGTCCTCGGCCTTCTCGCCGACGCCGATGTACTTGACCGGCAGGCCGACCTGCTTGCGAATCGCCACGACCACGCCGCCTTTGGCCGTGCCGTCCAGCTTGGCCAGCACCAGGCCCGTGCAACGCACCGCGTCGGTAAAATGCCGTGCTTGGCTGATGCCGTTTTGTCCGGTGGTGGCATCGAGTACCAAGAGGACCTCGTGCGGGGCGTCGGGAATTTGCTTGCCCAGCACGCGATGGATTTTCGTCAATTGCTGCATCAAGGTTTGCTGCGTTTGCAGCCGCCCGGCCGTGTCGACGATGCACACGTCGGCCGCCGTTTCGATGGCCTGGGCCACCGTCTTGTGGGCCACGCTGGCCGGATCGCTGCCCTGGGGGCCCGTGACGATCTCCGCGCCCAAGCGGCCGGCCCAGATGGTCAACTGCTCGACCGCCGCGGCCCGAAACGTGTCAGCCGCGCCGAGGACCACCCGCTTGCCGTCGGCCAGAAACATGCTCGTCAGCTTGGCGATCGAGGTCGTTTTGCCGCAGCCGTTCACGCCGGCCACCATGATGACGGTCGGGCCGCTTGGGGCGAAGCGGATCGGCTCGGCCGGCTGCGCCAGCAGCGTCTTGAGCTGCTCTTTGATGTTTTCGATCACTTCCGGCTCTTCGACCATCCGGGCGCGGAACGTTTTGCCGATTTCGTCGGCAATCTCCTGCGCCGCCTCGACGCCCATGTCGGTCTTCACCAGTCGCTCGAACAAATCGCGGACGAACGATTCGTCGACCAGCCGCCCCTCGGACCGAAACAGGTCGCGAATGTCGGTATGCAGCAGTTGGTGGGTTTTAGCCAGACCTTGCTTGAATTTGTCGAATAAGCCCATGGTTTTAAATCGGAGGAAAATGACGAAGCACAAATGACGAATGACGGAGAAAGGACGCAATGACAGCCGAAATATCGTCATTCGTCATTCGTGCTTCGTCATTTGCACGGCGTTGTTACTCCTTGTCCTTGTTGTCATGCATGACCTTGTCTAAAACTCCGTTGACAAACGCGGCCGATTGGGCCGAGCCGAACCGCTTGGCCAGTTCGACGGCCTCGTCGACGGCGACGCGGCCGGGCGTGTCGGTGTGTAGCAACTCGTAGGCCCCGAGACGCAGCACGTTGCGGTCGGTGGCCGCCATGCGTTGCAGTCGCCAATTGGCGGCCGTCGCTTGCAGCACGCCGTCCAATTCGACCCGATTCCGACGCACGCCCGCCGCCAACTCCCGCGCAAACGCAATCAAATCGTCGTCTCGCAACCGCTGCTCGATCAACTGATCGGTCACGGCCGGGTTGTTGCGCGGGTTCAGATCATCCTGATAAAGGACCTGAAAGGCGACTTCGCGTGCTCGACTGCGTCGGGACATTGGATAAGGGTGAAGGGTGAAGGATGAAGGATGAAGGATGAACTAGCCACTAACCACTAGCCACTAACCGCCAGCCGCTACCGTCCCGGCAGCTTGGCCATCAGGTCGACCATCTCGAGCGCGGCCAAAGCACAATCGACGCCCTTGTTGCCGAGTTTGGCCGCCGGCCCGTCTTTGCCTGTAGTCGCCGTCTGGCCGCCGCTACGGGCGACGGCCTGCTCCAGCGTGTTGCACGTTAGGATTCCAAACAGCACCGGCAGATCGTAATGAACGCCGATCTCGCACAGCGCCGTGCTGACGGCGCGATTGATGTGCTGGTCGTGGCTGGTTTCGCCGCGAATGACCGCGCCTAGGCAAATCACCGCGACATAGCGACCGCTGCCGGCAAGCCGGTTGGCCACGGTGGGAATTTCGAACGCCCCGGGCGTCCAGGCCACGTCGATCCGCTGGTCGGCCACGCCGTGTTCTACGAGCGTCTGCACCGCGCCGTCGAGCAACCGCGTCGTGATCGACTCGTTAAACCGCGACACCACAATGGCGAAGCGGCCTTCGGCGGCGGCGGTTCCTTGAAATGTGTTGGGCATAGCGAAGTGGACAGTGGGCAGTGGGCAGTGGACAGTTCAGCATTCAGCATTCATCGTTCAGCATTCCCTCTACATCTTCATATTCATGCTCATCAGGAACTCGGCGTTGGTCTTGGTCTTGGCCAGCCGGGTAACCAGAAGCTCCATCGCGTCGGGCGGATTCATGTCGTTCAGCACGCGCCGCAGAATGCACACGCGGCGGTGTTCTTCCGGGTCCAGCAGCATTTCCTCTTTGCGGGTGCCGCTGCGGTTGATGTCGATCGCCGGCCAAATCCGCTTGTCGACCAGCTTGTGGTCCAAAACGATCTCCTGGTTGCCGGTGCCCTTGAACTCCTCGAAAATCACTTCGTCCATGCGGCTGCCGGTGTCGATCAGCGCGGTGCCGATCACCGTGAGCGAGCCGCCCTCTTCGACCTTGCGGGCCGAGCCGAAAAACCGCTTCGGCCGCGTCAGGGCGTTCGCATCGACGCCGCCCGAGAGCAGCTTGCCCGACGGCGGGCATTCCGTGTTCCACGCCCGGGCAAGCCGCGTGATCGAATCCAGAAAGATCAGCACGTCGTGGCCGTATTCGACCATGCGCTTGGCCTTTTCCAGCACCATCTCCGATACCTGGATGTGTCTCGCCGAGGTTTCGTCGAAGGTCGAGCTTACGACTTCGCAGTTCGGGCCCTTCACTTCGCGCTCCATGTCGGTGACCTCTTCGGGTCGTTCGTCGATCAAGAGCATGAACACGTACAGGTCGGGATAATTTTTGAGCGCCGCCTTGGCCATTTTTTGCATGAGGATGGTTTTGCCGGCCCGCGGCGGGCTGACGATCAGCCCCCGCTGGCCGAAACCGATCGGCACAATCAGGTCGACCACGCGCATCTCGACTTCCTCCGGCGTCGTCTCCATGACGATCCGCGTTTCGGGATGCAAAGGGGTCAATTCGTCGAAATCGATCTTGCCGGACAGCAGGTTCGGGTCCTGGTAGTTGATCGCCTCGACGCGCAGCAACGCAAAATAGCGTTCATTCTCCTTCGGCGGGCGAATCTGGCCCGAAACCGTCGTCCCGGTCTTCAGCCCGAAGCGGCGAATCTGGCTCGGCGAAACGTAAATGTCGTCGGGGCAAGAAAGATAGTGATAGTCGGGGCTGCGCAAAAAGCCGAATCCGTCGGGCAGCACTTCGAGCGTGCCCTCGCCGTACATCAGGCCGTTGAGCTTCACACGCTCCTTCAAAATCCGGAAAATCAGGTCCTGCTTCTTGATGCCGGCGTATTCGGTGAGGTTTTCCTTGCGGGCCTCCTCGATCAACTCCGCCATCGTCATTTTCTGGAGTTCGACGATATGCGTGTCGCTCGATTGTTTCAGTTGGCGCGCGCGTTCGTCGATCGCTTTGCGACCGGCCCGGCCCTCGGCCGCGATTTCTTCGGCCAACGAGATGGGCTCCTCGCGGTCGAGCGCGCGAATGGCTTCGGCCAGATCGGGCAAAGCCGGTTTCTCGACGGTCGAAGGCTCAGGATTCGGGATGTCGGACTCCGGCTGTACGTCGCGGTTCATGGCTAACTCTGCTCCTGAAGGTGCTTGATGCCGACGCGCGGAAGGCGCCGGCGGCGGGTTCGCTATTGACGATGATGACTGGCAATGAGTTGATCGAGTACGGGCTAATTTACACGGCCACCTCCACATAGGCCGACGCGCTGGTCGGTTGTGGAATGGGGAATCCTTCCTGCCTCAGGCCTTCTAAGTGAAAGTCGATTGCCTCGTGCATGTTTTGCTCCACCTCGTCTACCGTTGCGCCGGTAGACACGCAGCCGGGCAAATCCGGCGAGTAGGCCGAATAGCCGGTATCCGTTTTTTCGATGACTATCAGGTATTTCATGGTTTCAATCCAGCTTGTTTGAAAATGCTGGACAGCGTGCCCGGGGCAACATCCTCGTTTGGCTTTCCGGCTACGGTGACAAGACCCGTCTTCAAAGGATGCTTGTACTGGTGATGACTGCCTCTTGTCCGCACAGGACGCCAGCCGTCCTGTTCAATCCGTCGGATGACCTCACGTATCTTCACATCCGTGCCCTGTCTATTCCGGCTTTTCGACGATTGTCAAAGGATGGCGGTTTCGAGGCGGGGCCATGCAAGGCGGGAATCAGCGGAAAAGGGACGCCCAAAACTGCTCGACTTGAGCTTGCGTCCTTTGCGGAGGGCCGGAGTTGTCTATTATCACATCGGCTCGAACTCGCTTCTGGTCCAACGATTCCTGGGCACCCTCACGGGCCGCAAAATCCTCCTCGCTCCACCCTCGGGCCGCCGCCCGAGACAGCCGCGCCTCGCGCGGCGCGTCAATGTACACCGTCTTTTCACACCACCGATCCCAACCCGCCTCGAACAGCAAGGCCGCGTCGAGGACCGCAATCTCGGTTCCCGCCGCCGCCAGCGCTTCGGCCTGCCGCTGGAGCAGTCTGCCAATCTCCGGGTGGGTCAACTGTTCTAAATATCTTCGTTCGGCCTCGGCACCGGGTGCAAACACGATACGGGCCAGACTCGCACGAGCGACGTGCCCGTCCGGCCCAAAAACCGCGTCGCCCCAGCGCTGCCGCACGGCCGACTCGACCTGCGGAAGCCGCAACGCTTCGTGCCCCGCTCGATCGGCGTCGAGCACGCCGGCGCCCAAGTGCGCCATCTGCCCGGCCGCCAAGCTCTTGCCGCTCGCCACTCCGCCGGTGATCCCGATAATTCTCATCCCACTAACCACTAGCCACTAGTGCTTTGTCAACCCTTGATTTTAGGATTGGGTGCCACTCAATGCCGTTTCCAGTTTGCTGCAACAATGA
>CAYMQL010000246.1:0-4890 GCA_964392255.1 uncultured Planctomycetaceae bacterium
GTATGGAACGATCGGTTCGGGCGTCGCCCGGCTTTTGTTGGAGCATGGCGAGCGGATCGCCCGCCAAGCCGGCAAAAAGTTGGAGCTGGTCCATGTGGTCGATCCCGATCAGAAACGGCCTCGGAATTACGTTTTGCCGCCGGGTGTGCTCACCGCCGATCTGAACGACGTGACCGACAATCCGGAGATCGTCGCGGCGATCGAGTTGGTCGGCGGGCTGGAGCCCGCGCGGACCATCGTCTTGAAGCTGCTCGAAAGCGGCAAAGACGTGGTCACCGCCAATAAGGCGATGCTGGCCGAGCATGGACCGGAGTTGTTCGATTGCGCGAGGAAGCTGGGCCGATCGATCGCCTTCGAGGCCGCAGTGGCCGGCGGCATTCCCATCATCGCCGCCATCAGCGAGTGCCTGTTGGCCAACCAGATCGAGTCGATCCACGCCATTCTGAACGGCACGAGCAATTTCATCCTCTCGCAGATGGACGAAAACGACTCCGACTACGCCGCGGCGCTGGCCGAGGCCCAGCAGTGCGGCTATGCCGAGGCCAATCCGGCGATGGACGTCAACGGCAGCGACGCCGCCCAAAAGCTTGCCATCTTGGCTCATCTGGCCTTCGGTGCGCGGATCAAGTGGCGCGAGATTCCGCGCATGGGCATCGACATCGTCGGCGCCGCCGATATGCGCTACGCCCGAGAACTCGGCTATAGCATCAAGCTGCTGGCCGTGGCCGAACTGGTGCCCGAGGGGCTCGAATTGCACGTCTCGCCGACTTTAGTGCGGCACGGCACGACACTGTCGGAAGTCCGCGGCGCGTACAACGCGGTGCGCGTGGTGGGCGATGCCGTGGGCCGGGTGTTCTTTCACGGCCTCGGCGCGGGCCAGATGCCGACCGCCTCGGCCGTCGTGGCCGACCTGATCAACACCGTGATCGGCCGAACCGCCATCACGTTCCGAATGCTCAATCTCTGGTCGACCGACGGCGAGGCCTCGGTCCGCATGCGCGACCCCGCAAGGGTGCCCGGCCGTTTTTACCTCCGCTTCAACGTCGACGACCGCCCGGGCGTAATGGCCGAAATCGCCAGCATTCTGGGCGGGCACAACATCTCGATCGCCTCGGTCATTCAGCACGAAACCGAAGAGCAGGACGCCTCGAACGTCGTCCCGCTGGTCATCATGACCCACACCTCGCCCGAGGGCGCCATGGCCGAAGCCATGAAAATGATCGGCCAGTTGGCCAGCGTGCATCCGGGCAGCGTGAGGATGAGGGTGAGGGATTAGGGGAGAAGGATGAAGGATGAAGTATGATTGATGATTGATGATTGATGATTGATGAATGTTTGAGACTCAACTAACGACGGCGATTTCGTATCTGTCAATCATCAATCATCATTCATCATTTCGCTAGTCCAAGGTTTTCATGAAATACGCCATTATCATCCCCGACGGCTGTGCCGACGAGCCGCAAGAGTCCTTAGGCGGCAAGACGCCGCTCGAGGCGGCACAAATTCCCGCGATGGACGCGGTGGCCGCCGCCGGCGTGGTCGGGCGAAGCTGCAACACGCCCGAACAACTGCCGGCCGGTTCCGATACGGCCAATTTGAGCCTGTTGGGCTACAATCCGCTGGAGCATTTTACCGGCCGTGCCCCGCTCGAAGCCGCCGCACAGGGCATCGAGCTGGGCCCGAACGACTGGGCCGTTCGCTGCAATCTGGTCGCGATCGAAGACCAGGTGATGCGGAGTTTCACCGCCGGGCACATTTCCTCGGCCGAGGCCGCCCAGCTAATACAGATTGCCCAAGAGAATCTCGGAAGCCCCGAGTTGCAATTTTATCCCGGCGTGAGCTATCGGAATCTTCTGGTTTTTCGCGCAGCGAACCGGCCGGCGCCGTTTTCGCGTGACACGCGAACCACCCCGCCCCACGATCTGACCGATAAATCCGTACTCGATGATTATCCGCGCGGGCCGGGCAGCGATTTGCTGACGCATCTGATGAGCGAGAGCGTCCGGCTGTTCGCCGATCATCCGGTGAACGTCTCCCGACGGGCCCAGGGCAAGCCGCCGGCCACGAACATCTGGCTCTGGGGGCTCGGCAGCGCGCCGCGATTGACCCTGTTCGCCGAATTGTACGGCAAGCGCGGCGCGATGATTACGGCCGTCGATCTGCTCCGCGGTTTGGCTTCGCTGCTGGGCTGGCGGCGCGTCGAAGTGCCCGGCGCAACGGGATACGTCGATACAGACTATGCCGCCAAGGGCCGGTACGCGGTCGAGACGCTCAAAGACGTCGACCTCGTTTGCGTCCACGTCGAGGCTACCGACGAGGCCTCGCACGAAGGCAACGCCGCGATGAAGGTCAAGGCGTTGGAGGAGATCGACCGGCACATTGTCGGCCCGCTGCACGCGGCGCTCAAACAGTACGGCGACTATCGCATTCTGGTAACGCCCGACCACCCGACTCCGCTTAGGACCAAAACGCATAGCCACGGCCATGTGCCGTTTGCGATGGCCGGCAGCGGCGTCGCGCCCGACGCGGCTGCCGCGTACAACGACCCCACGGCCGACCGTTCGCCGCTGGTGTTCGACGAAGGCTGGCGTTTGATGGGCCATTTCCTCGGTCGGTAGGATAGGCTTTCAGCGCGTTCTACCGATCGGCGGGCGCGATCTCGACGATGTTTTGGCGCCTTTGGAACTTAAGGCCCGTCGATTCGAGCAGGCGGCGAAGGGTCTCGTCGACCGTGGCGTTTTCGACGGTCACGGAAATGCGCCGATCGAGCGAAATGCCCGCGGCGGCCAGCGCCTGTTCGTCGATCCGCAATTCCAGCCCAAGCCGGTCGGCAAGTTGCCGCAAAACCGGCCCCAACGGTTCGGACTGAACCGAAAGCCGGCGGATGCGAAGCGTCGCCAGATTGGCCGCGGCCGCGGCCGGCGCGGTCCGACGGTTTACAACGTTCGGCTTCAGCTCGGTCGGCGGCGGTCTGGAACCGGGCAATTCTTCGGCTGACGGCACAAGCTGCAACCGCGCGCCGCCGTCGAGCACGCGAAACTCAAGATCGTATTGCGAGGCGATCAGCGTCAATCGATCGACCAGGGAAAGAGGCGGCAAATCGGCCGCCGCCCAAAGATCGTGCGGCACACGGTCGAGCCCGATCATCTCGACGCTATTTTGTCGGCCGAGTCGGTCGAGCAAGTCGCGCGGACGGGCGAGCGCGGGCCAAGCCATCGCCTTCGGCAGCAGATATTTCTGTTGGGCCGCTGTCGGAAGCCTTCGGACGACTTGGCGAAACGCCGCGGCAGTCGCCGGCAGCCGGTCGGCGACCGTCGCCGGTCCGAGATACACGACCGGGCCCAATCGCGCAACGCCCAGGCCGCGATCGCCGGCGATCGTTTGCAGCACCGATTCCATCGGCACGTCGCGGAGCGTCAGGTCGAGCTTCTGGTCGGGATCGACCCGGCGATCGGTCAGCACGGCGACGCGCTGCGATTCAGAAAGGCTTGCGACGGCTTGGCGCAAGGGGGTGCCCGACCAGAGAACGCTTACCGGTTGGGCAAGCTGCCGGCGGAACGACTCGCCGGCGGCCCATGTTGGGCTGGGGACGGCGTCGGCAGCATGCCCCCAGGTTGCCCAAAATATCGCCGCGCCGATGGCGAGCAGGGCTCGAATGCGGCCGGCGTTGGAAAGGACAGGTTGCACGGAAATCCCCATTTCCGGCGTTTTTTTATTCCGCAGGACCGTTTTTGGCAAGGCCTTGCCGCTTGAAGGCGGGGCCGCCGCTCCTTGCATATTGTAACATATCCCCCTTTGCACGGCACAGGCGTCGCGCGGTCCGAGAATCTTGCCGTGATCAATGGACAAGTGAAATGCCTGGGCTTTTTGTCGGTAAGGCGGGCGATGGAATTTGGTGGCATTTTCCCCAGGCTTCAATTACAATCAGGGCAGAGCTGCGTGCGGTATGCGCAGTTCGACAGGTTAAAGGGGGGAACCAGCGTGAGCACTCGTCCCGCTCGGCCGCCGCAACTGATGGCGTTGTATCACCGCTATCTCGACCAGCACGAGACGGCGGATTTCATTCGCCGCGTTTCGGAGTCTTATACCTGCGGCACGCTGCAACGTCTTGCGCGGCACGGCCGCCGCGAGGTGCGCCGAGCGGCGGTGTGCGCGCTTGCGTTGATGGGCGATTACGACGCCAATCACACGCTCGGCTGCGCGCTGTTGGACCCCGATCGCACGGTGCGCACAATCGCCGAGGACGGCATCCGCGCCATTTGGGCACGCGCCGGAAACGAAGGCGAACGCCGCGAGTTGGGCGTCATCGTGCGCCTTAACGCGGCCCAACTCCATCGCGACGCCGTCTTGCGCGCCACAAGGCTGATCGAGGCGGCGCCTTGGTACGCCGAGGCCTGGCATCAACGGGCGGTCGCCTTTTTTGCGCTCGGCCGCCACGCCGAAGCCATTCGCGACTGCCATCAGGCCCTCGAAATCAACCCCTATCATTTCGTCGCCGCCACGTGCATGGGCCAGGCCTATCTGATTTTGCAGAACACCATCTCGGCGCTCGAGTGCTTTCGCCGCGCGCTGCGGCTGAATCCCGACCTCGAGGGCGTGCGGCTCCAAGTCGCCCGACTGACGCGAACGGTCGAAGGCAACCGCTGATCGCCCACCCGCAACGTACGCGGTCAGGTGCCCCAGTATTTTTCAATGGTCAAGATTGGCAGAATCCGTAGGGTGCGTGCTTGCACGCACCATTGCAGGGCAGACTGTCGTCAAGTGCATCCCCGAGTTGACGGTGCGTGCAAGCACGCACCCTACAATGTATTTTCGTCAAACCGACATAATCCATTATTGCGCCCTTGATCTCCGGCATATTTGCACCGGGCCTCGGCCAGCCAACGGCTC
>CAYMQL010000247.1:0-1392 GCA_964392255.1 uncultured Planctomycetaceae bacterium
ATACCCCCCGGAACAATTGTCCGAGAATTCGCGGCAGTGTTGAAATTTGTCGCTGCGGCCCTCTCGCGCCCCGTGGTTGACAGCCCGCGGCGAGTCGTTCACAATTCGACTTGCCCATCGCGGACGCGACGGCCTCGGCGGCGCGTCGTGCGGTCCGCGCCGGTCGAAAATCCTTCACACCGTCTTTCGAGGAACAGACTATGTTGCGAGAACTGCAACCGCAGTGGTCGGGGGCGGCGCACTCCGACTTCCCGCCGGCGCATCTTGCGCCGCACAAACGTCTGACCGCCCTGGCGGCCGAAAAAGCCCCCGACGACGACGACTTCGACGACGACGACTTTGACGACGATTTCGACGACGACTTTGAAGAGGATTTCGACGACGATTTCGACGACGATCTCGACGACGACGATCTGGACGAAGAAGACAGCGCAGGCGAAACCGAATTCGAGGAGGATGAACTCGACGATGGCAGCGAACCATAATGCGGACGTGAACGCGGCCGACTCGCACGAAAACGCCCTGGCCGTCGAGATCGCCGAGGCCGTCGAGGCGATTCGCGCGCAATGGGGCGGCTGCCCTGCGGCCGGCGTCATCCTGGGCACCGGGCTTGGAAGTCTCGCCGCCGAAATCCGCGCCGAGGCCTCGCTCGATTACGCTTCGATCCCGCACTTTCCGCAGTCGACCACGGTCGGGCACACCGGCCGCTTGGTTTGCGGTCTGCTGCAAGGCGTTCCGGTCGTGGCCATGGAAGGCCGCTTTCACGCCTACGAAGGCTACTCGCAGCGGCAGGTCACGTTTCCGATTCGCGTCATGCGGGCCCTCGGCGCCGAGTTGCTGATCGTCTCGAACGCCGGCGGCGGCATGAATCCGCATTACGCCGCCGGCGACATCGTTGTGATCGACGACCACATCAATCTGATGGGCGACAACCCGCTGATCGGCGTCAACGACGACCGGCTCGGCCCGCGATTTCCCGACATGAGCCAGCCCTACGATCTCGCGCTGGTGTGCCGGGCGTTGGAGATCGCCCGGCAGGAAAACTTCGTCGCGCATCGCGGCGTCTACGTCGCCGTCACGGGCCCGAATCTCGAAACTCGGGCCGAATACCGCTTTCTGCGGACGATCGGCGCCGACGTGGTCGGCATGTCGACCGTGCCCGAGGTCCTCGTCGCGGTCCATGCCGGCATGCGCGTGCTGGGGCTCTCGATCGTCACCGACCTATGTTTTCCCGAGTCGCTGAAGCCGGCCAACATCGAGGACATCCTGGCCGTCGCCGCCGAGGCCGAGCCGAAGCTGCGAAAGATCGTCCTGGGCGTCTTGGCCCAAGAAATGGCGTAGCGCCGCGCGCCGATCGACGCAAAAACATCGCGCAACCGCTTGCGGAAAACG
>CAYMQL010000247.1:1402-4887 GCA_964392255.1 uncultured Planctomycetaceae bacterium
ATCGTCCTGGGCGTCTTGGCACGATAAACGTTTGACAAGCTCACTGCGGCGGCGGGGCCGCCGGGGTCGGCGGATATTCTCGGCGCGCCTTGCGGATGTCGGTGGGAAGCTGTGAAAAGAATCGCGTGACCGGTATTCGCAACGCCGTTGCCAGAGAGTCGGGGTCGATATGCCGGACGGTGTCGGGGTCAAGCCGCCGGAGGGTTCCGCTGTGAACCTTGCTCGATTTCGACCATACGGTGACCATCTTGCCGTCTTTGTCGGGACACTGCAACTTGGCCGACAGCATGACGTTGAACGTTTCCTTGTCGCTGGTCGTCTTCAGCGCGATGGTCATCACCGCGGGGTCGTCTTCCATGATCTTGATGCGCAAACTATCCACCGACTGCCTGATCCGATAGAGAACCACCCTGTATAAACCGCCGGACAAGGTGTTGCCGCCCGATTCCATCCGAATGCAAAACGACTGCAAGTTTGCCAACAGCTTAAGTCGCTCGGCCTTTTCTTCCGGCGTCAAAGCGGTCTCGGATTTCTCAATCTTTTCTTCCGACGGCGAGTCCGTTTCGGGAACCTCCGCCTTATTCTCCGCGTCGGGCGACGGTGCGTTCGTCGGCTTCGGCTCGGCCGGCGTTTTCGCCTGTTCCTTTGGCGGCTGCACGCCATCCGGCGGCGATTTTTCGGAAGGCGTTTTCACCGGTTGCGGTTTTGGCGCGACCTGCTTGCCTTCGGGCTTCACGATCGACGGCGACGGTTCGGTTTTGCCGTTTTTCTTCGCCGTTGTCGAGGGCTTTTCCGTACTCTGCGCCGTGCCGATCGGCGTCGCCTTCTTGTCGGGCGCCGGCTTGTCCGGCTCGACCTTCTTTGCCTGCGGCTTGGAAGGCGATGCGGCTTCCGTCCCGACGCCTTGCGGCTTTGCGAGGGCGACGTACTTGTCAAGCACAGGAGTCTTTTCTTGCGAAGGCAGCGAGAAGAGCAGCGTGAACAAAAACAAAATGACCGCGACGAAGATTGCGCCGGCCAGCACGACCAAACTCCACGGCGACTTGAGAAACTCTCGAACGGTCTGCGGCCTTCGGGGCCTGGGAAGCTTTAGCTGAGAATGCGAGCCCGACCGGCTTGGCAAGGTTGCCATTGCCTCGGCCGGCGGCAGTTCGGAAAGCAAATCATCGGGCGGCAGTCCCGGCAATGCAGAGGGAGGCACCGACAGCTTCGGCGTACTCCGCCCGCCCAATCGCCCGCTCGATCCGCCGGTCGGTTGCGGTTTCGCCTCCGCCAAACGCCCGCTGGAGCCGGTCGGCCGCGGCGGTTCCTTCGCCTGGGCCTCGCGGAGCTTGGCCGATCCGCTCGGATCGCTTGCCGGAGTCTTGGCGGCCGCTCCTTCGTCGAGCATGGCCAATTCGAGTTCGCTTTGCTCAGTGCGTTTCGAGGCTGTGCCGCCGGGCGGTTCGGCCGGGGGCTGTTTCGAGCGCATGGCCTCGGCCATCAGCGCCGAAATGCGCGAATACGATCGCGCGCTGCCCGAATCGTTCAGCCACGCGCGCAGCTTTTCGGCCAATTCTTTGGCCGACTGATAGCGGTGCAGCGGCGTTTTGGCCGTCATTTTATCGATGATCGCTTCCAGATCGTACGGCACGTCGGGGCGGAACTTTCCGATCGGCTCGGGCTTTTCGGTCCGATGGGCCATCAACAGCTCCATCACGGTCGGCTTCGAGAACGGCCGATGCCCGGTCAGCAGGAAATAGAACGTGTGGCCGAGGCTGTAGATGTCGGCCCGGCCGTCGACGCTGCGGCTGTCCATCACCTGTTCCGGCGCGACGTAGTCGGCCGTGCCGACGGCCGATTCTTCACCCTCGTCGGAACTTTCGCCCCGTTCGGGATCGAATCGGGCCGTGGCCAGCCCCAGGTCGAGAACCTTCAACACCCCGTGCGGATCGACCAGCAGATTCGCCGGCTTGATGTCGCGATGGACAAAACCGGCGGCATGTGCGTGCGCCAGCCCCTCGGCCGCCTGACCGATGAAATCGGCCGCCTTGCGGCAATCCAGCGGGCCTTGTTCCTCGACCAGACGCCGCAGGTCGGGCCCCTCGACGTATTCCATCACCAGATAGTGAATTTCCTTGCCGTATCGAACGTCTTTGTTGAAGTCGTAGGCCCGAACGATGTTCGGATGGTCCAACTGCGCGATAGCCACGGCTTCGAGACGGAATCGGGTCAGAAAATCGGCGTCCTCTTGATACTTGCTCGGCAAGACTTTGATCGCGCACCGGCGCCGCATCACCTCGTGCTCGGCCAGAAAGACCTTGCTCATCCCCCCCTGGCCCAGCGGCTTGAGGATTCGATACGGCCCCAGCCGAAAACCGCGATGCTTGCGCTGCAAGAGCATTTCGGCCTGCCAGGTGGTCAGCACCTGCCGCCGGACCAGCTCTTCGGCCAGTTTCTGCGAGTTTTCAAGGCCTTTGCCTTCGCCCTTGAATTCCGCCATCAGCGCAAGCAACTGCTCGTCCGAAAGCAGATCGCTCTGCCCAAGCAGATTCAGGAAGGAATCGACGGCGATTTCGTCGGCCATAGCGACAAGCGATTGCGATTAACGAGACAGCGATAGATATAGACAATTGTATTATGCTTGATAATCGTCGCTCTCACAACACCTTACCGCAAATTGTTCGGGCCTAGTTTTCTGTAGGGTGCGTGCTTGCACGCACACGAAATCGCACGAACCATTTGCATAACGAGGCATGAACAAGGTGCGTGCGAGCACGCACCCTACAGATTTCGCCTATTTTGACCACCGAGTTACAGCGTCCCCGCAAATTGTCGGGACCGGAGCCGTCTCGCCGCCCGTCGAAGCCGGACGCATTGAAAGCACCCCTAAACGTGCTAAAATCAACGGTTTTGGCCCTGTCGCACGCAAAATCGCCATGTTCCAGCCCGTCCAAAGCTCTGTTTCCTTCCCCAAACTCGAAGAAGAAATCTCCCGACAGTGGGCGAAGGCTGAAATCTACGAAAAAACGCTGGCCGCTCGGGCCGGGGCCAAGCCGTTCGTTTTCTACGAAGGCCCTCCGACCGCCAACGGACTCCCCCATCCGGGTCACTGTCTGACGCGGTCGATTAAGGACCTTTTCCCTCGCTACAAGACAATGCGGGGGTATCTCTGCACCCGCAAGGCGGGCTGGGACACCCACGGACTGCCCGTCGAAGTCGAAGTCTGCAAAGAACTCGGCATCCACTCGAAAGAAGAAATCGAGGCCTACGGCGTCGAACCGTTCATCCGAAAGTGCGTCGAAAGCGTCTTCCGCTACACCCAGCAATGGGAACAACTGACCCAGCGGCTCGGCTTTTGGATTCATCTCGATGAGGCCTACGTCACGTTCCATCAGAGCTACGTCGAGAGCGTCTGGTGGGCGCTGAAAACGCTCTTCGACCGCGGGCTGCTCTATCAGGGCCACAAAATCGTCTGGTGGTGGGCCCAAGGCGGCACGGCCCTT
>CAYMQL010000248.1:0-2411 GCA_964392255.1 uncultured Planctomycetaceae bacterium
ACGGCCAACCGAGGTGAACATCGAAGGTGCATAGCTGGTCTCCTGCACTGGTTTCGGCATATGAGGCCAAAGCGAGTTCAAGAAAACCGGCCCGCGTTTTTGCCCCGACGACGTTTGTAGCGACGGTATCGCATGTAACGAAGCGCGATACCGCACGACCGGCAAACTGCCCGCATTTTGCCAAGCGGCGCGAGTCGCTCGTTTACAGACCCGACCTTAGCTGGAGCGAGGCGGTTTGCCGACGCGCGGCCTGCAAGGCGGTCGTCAGCATCGCGTCGTCGCCTGAGGGAAGTTGGCCTTCGATCGGCCGGGCCGACAAATGCACCGCGGGAACGAAATAGCCGGGGTCCGGCTCGACGCCCACGCGACTGTACGGATGGCCGTTGGGCGAATAGAACTTGGCCGTGGTCAGCCGCACGCCGGCATTCGAATCGTCCAAGGGGAAAATCCCCTGCACCGATCCCTTGCCGAAGCTGCGCGTGCCGACGATCGTGCCGCGGCGGTGGTCGCGAATGGCGCCGGCGAAAATCTCGGCCGCGCTGGCGCTGTCCTGGTCGATAATCACCACCAGCGGCATCCGCCACTTGCCCTGCTGGTGAGCGGAATAGACGAAGTCCTCTTGCGTGCTGCGGCCCCGCGTCGAGACGATGATGCCTCGGTCGACGAAACGATCGACCACCTCGACGGCCGAAACCAGCAGTCCGCCCGGATTGCCCCGCACGTCGACCACAAGGCTCTTCATGCCCTCGCGGTGCAATTTCCAGAGGGCGACGTCGAGATCGCGGGCCGTCGTTTTCTGGAAGCAAGTCAGTTTAAAGTAGCCGATGCCGTACTGCGGATCGATCATGCCGACTTGATCGACGCTGGGCACCTCGACGCGGCGACGGCGCACCAGCACGTCGCGCGGCATCTGACCGGCCGCGGCCAACGTCAGCGCGACCGCGCTGCCCTCGGGGCCTTGCAACAGATTGGCCGCCTGATCGGCCGAAAGCTCTTTCGTCGGCTGGCGGTCGATCGCCAGGATGCGATCTTGCGGCTGTACGCCCGCCTCGGCGGCCGGGCTACCGGTAATCACCCGCACGATCAACAGACTTCCCTGCTGAGCCCGCAATTCAACGCCCAGCCCGACGAAATTGCCTTCGATCTGGGCATAGACTTCGTTGAGTTGGTCGGGCGTAAGATAGGTCGAATACGGATCGAGCGCGTTGGTCGCGCCGCAAAGGTATTCGAGCACGATGGCCGACGGGGCCACTTCGATCCGGTCTTCGGCCAGCCGTGCGGCGGCTGCGACGAGCTCGCGCGCTTCGGCACGGCTTGCCACCGGACGGTTGGCCACGCTGCTGCGCAGTTCGCGGCAAAACGCATCGACGGTCGGCCGGTTGCGCTCCGGAATATTTTGATCGCGGAACGCCGGCTCGCTCAGCGCGATTTCCACGTTTTGCGTCCCGCGCGCCAGCAGAGCGTCCCAATGGGGCACGTCCACATAGTGCGACTCGATCTTCAGCAACACTTGGCTGTAGAGCTCCAACGCCTGCTCGGTCGACATCCGCAGGACCGACTCGCAGAAGCTCCGGTCGGTGTAGCGGCGCTGCAAATCGTAATGCAACCGAGCGACGTCGAACCGCTGTTGCAGGAGCGGATCGTCCGGGTGTTGCCGCATGGCGTCTTCGTAATGCGCCAGCGCTTCGCCCCAACGCCGCTGCTGTTCCAACTGTTCGCCGCCGCGCAGAACTTCGCTTATGTTGCTCTGCGGATCGGAGATGCGAACCGTCGTCTGAGCCGCGGCGGTCGCGGCAAGATATTGGGCCAAAGCCGCCAGGCACAAGCCCAACGCAACTGAGAGGACCCGTCGTCGCATGGTGTTGTCCGTCGTAGGTGGGCGCCGCGTCGGCAGCCGAATACGGCGCCGCAACGATGCGCTTGGGGGGGGGGGGCATGACGGCGAGCAGGCCGGGAAACGGGTCCGGTTTCCCGGCCTACCGAAGCATAGGCCATGTTTTGCCGCGTGTCAAAAAACCGGTCGCGGATTTTTGGCGGCTATCCGCTACAACCCGCACGCCCGGAACGCCGCGGGTCGCGTGGCAACGGCTGTCCCCGACCGGAGCGAACGATCTCAATGCGCCGCCTGTTCGCTCAACGTCCGTGCATGCCGGATGTGTTGAGAATGCCGGCTTCGTTGTTGCCAACGGAATAATCGGCGCCGACGGAATCTTCGGGCTTCTGACAGCCGCGAAAAAATTGCGGGAGAAGGGCTTCAACCGGTCGCCGCCGCGTGGCCCAACGCCGGCGACGGCTCTCGGGAATACTTGCGGCGATAAACGCTCGGGGTCATGCCCATCTGACGGCGAAAGTGCTTTGTAAAGTAGCTCTGATCGTAGAAACCGGTCTGCAATGCAATCTGCAGAATCGTC
>CAYMQL010000248.1:2421-4878 GCA_964392255.1 uncultured Planctomycetaceae bacterium
CCGGTCCGACGTTGCGAGCAGTTGGCAAGCGGCATTCAGCCGGACGCGGATCAAAAACTGCTGCGGCGTCAGTTGGAACAGCCGCTTGAACCGCCGGTCGAGTTGGCTGAGCGAGAGCGACGCCAGACGCGCCAAACGTCGAAAGTCGATTTTTGCATCGTAATGCGACAGAAGCTCCGACAGCACGCCTTGAAGTTCACGGTACGGCGTCAAAAGGCCGCTGGCTTTCTCGACGTCGCGCATGGCGCCGGCGATTCCAACGACCTTCCCCTTGGCGTCGAACAACGGAATCTTGCTTGAAAGATGCCACTTCAATTGGCCGCGATGGTTCGGGATCAGCCATACCTGGTCGACGACCGGCTCGCGCGTTTCGATGACATGGCGGTCTTCCGCGACGTACCGATCTGCGAGATCGCGCGGGCTGAAGTCCCGGTCTGTCTTGCCGATCATTTCGTCGGCATTGGCGGCGCCGAGCATGTTGGCCAGCGCCTCGTTGACCATGACGAACTGGCCGCGGAGGTTCTTCGCGTAGAAATACGTGTCGGGCAAGTAGTCGAAAAGGCGTCCCAAATCCCAAGCATTGGCCACCTGGCGGAAGAATCGGCGGCGAATCCGATGGTCCTTCATCATGCGCATAGAATACCATTATTCGCGCACGGATTACAAGACCCCGAGCAAGAATACCGGAGATGATTGACGTAGAACGCTTGCACGCCGGGCCGGCCGCACATCGGGCCCGCCGCATTCGGAATATTTCTCCAACAAACAGTCCTGTTTTCATCATGAATATGGAAGAACGCTATCAGAGCCGACTCGATCGTTACGTCACTGCGATGCGCAACGGCCAGCCGGACAGAATTCCCATCCGGCCGTTTGTCGCCGAGTTCACGGGCGTCTATGCCGGCTACACGTGCCAGGAGTTGGCGCACGACTACCGAAAGGCTTTCGACGCCGCCTGCAAGTGCGCCGCCGATTTCGACTGGGACGCAGTGGTCGGCAATATGGTTTACGTCTGGACCGGTCTGACGCAGGCGATCGGCCTGAAGTATTACGGCGTCCCCGGCATCGACATCTCCGCCCAAACGGGCTTCCAGTATCGTGAGCCGCCCCAGCAGCAGGCCTTCATGCGGGCCGACGAGTACGACCAACTGATCGAAGACCCGACCGGCTTTTTGCTGAACGTTTGGCTGCCGCGGGTCTCCACCGAAATGCGCGCTCCCGGCGAGCCGGTCACGACCGAGCACAACCTGTCGCTCTTGAAGGGCGGCATGGCGATGATGGAATACTTCGGCGCGTTTCCCGCACAAGGCGAACGCTTGCGCCGCGAGTCGGGTACGCCGTCGGCCATCGCCGGAATCTTCAAGGCGCCGATGGATATCCTTGCCGACAAGCTGCGAGGCTACCTCGGGCTGGTCGAAGACCTGTACGAACGCCGCGACAAGGTCGTCGCCGCGTGCGAGGCGCTGATGCCGCACCTGCTGCACGTCGCCCGAGCCTCCTCCGATCCGCAGCGGCTGCTTCCGATCGGCTACTGGATGCACCGAGGCGGCGTCCCGTTCGTTTCGCCCGAGATTTTCAAAAATATCTACTGGGCGACCGTCAAACCGATCATCGAGGAGCTTTGGTCCGAAGGCCGCCAAACGCTCTTCTACGCCGAGGGGAAGTGGGATCATCATTTGGAATCGTTCGCCGAGCTGCCCGACGGAAGCATCGTCTATCACGTCGATCAAGGCGACATTTTCAAAACGAGCCGCGTACTCGGCGACAAGTTTTGCTTAAGCGGCGGCGTCCCCAACGCAATGCTCGCTTGCGGCACGCCAGACGACGTCCGCCGACATTGCAAAAATATCATCGACGGCGCGGCCCGCGACGGCGGCTATATCATGGACGCCAGCGCCATCATCCAAAACGACGCCAAAATCGAAAATATCCGCGCCATGACCGATTTTACGCATGAGTACGGAGTTTATTCGGCTGGTCACTCGTCGCCCGCCGCTCCCGCGCCGCCTTGGGACGCCGGTCGTAACCGGCCGGGACATCCGTCGCTTCGGCCATCAACCAACGGCAATCGCGCGGGCATCTGCATTCCCTGGGAGAAGAAACGCAGCCAGTTGCCCGCCATGCCGGGCGACGAAAACCTCTGCCGTCAGGTGTGGGAACGCATCGACGGGCTGGCCAACATGTTCGTTTGGCAGGTGCTGCTTTCGTTCTGACGGCGCACTCGCCCTTCACACGATCTTCGGTTGGCAGCGTTGGGGTTAACGCTGCGCGTCATGCCGGCTATTGCGACATTGTTTTACCGAGAGTCGATATAAAGGTATGCGTGGATGTGTGCATCGCCCGGCGCGCCTCGCCAAGTTTGCGATCATTGCGGGCTAGTGCTTTGTCACGGTTAAGATTTTGGGTGCCACTGGCTATGCCAGTGCCCAGTTATTGTGGATGGTCAAGCAAAGCACT
>CAYMQL010000249.1:0-4877 GCA_964392255.1 uncultured Planctomycetaceae bacterium
CGACAAAGTCGCATCGCCCGCATTTCTCTCGATTGTTTATTGCGGATCAGGTAAGAAATATCGCATCAAAACAGCCGAGGGCTTACTCTCCGCTCGATCCGACATCCAACCGCGTCCGGGCTTCTTCCGCCCATGGGCTGTCGGGGGCTTCGGCCAGAAATGCCCGCCAGTGCTCCTCGGCCTGTTCGGGCCGGTGCATTTCGTCGAGCGTTCGTGCCAGATGATAGCGCACGTCGGCATAATCGGGATGATAGCGGAGCGCTCCTTCAAACGCGGCCACGGCCAACTCGCGCTGCCCGGTCTCGGCCAGAACGCACCCGAGATTGGCTCGGGCCTCGACGTAGTCTTCGTCCAGCTCAACGGCCGTGTAATAGCGCTCCCGAGCGCCGCCAAGATCGCCCTGCCGATACAGCAACTCGGCCACCTGAAAACAGATTTCCGCCTTCGGGCCTCCGGCCGCCATCGCCGCGCGATACATCTCGGCGGCCGCCGCCAGTTGGCCGTCTTCCTCTAATTCGGCCGCGAGGAGGCACATCTGCTTTGCCGAAGCGGGCACGGCCTGGGACGGCGTCAGTTCGCCCTTCCAAGCATCGAAGTCGAACCGCAACTGTCCGCCCGGCTCGATCAGCCCGTCGCCTTGGCGAAGCAGAATCTTCTTGCCCTGCACAATGACCGAAAGCTGCGCCAGCGGCCGCGCGACACCCGGCAAGTAGCGGGCCAGCGTTTCGAGTTGCCGCTCGATCGCGCGCGGCGACATGCCCGCCGCCAGCAACTCGGCCAGCCGCCGGGCCGTGGCCACTTCCTGAAAATCGAAATACGGCAGCCGCCGCACCTCGCGCGCAGGAACAATCAAACCGCGCCGATGCCAGCGGCGAATCACCGCCACCGGCACCTTCAGCAAGTCGGCCAACATAGCCGGCGTGTAGAGCCGATGGATTTCATGCTCGGCGTCGACCAGACCAAGCCGCTGCCAGAGCTGCGTTTCGGTGATGATTTCAGCGGCGCCCGATTCGACCCGCTGCTGCGCGGCTTCGTCGAGCCAGTCGCTCTGATCCTCGACGCCCGGCAACGGCAACGCCTCTTCGCCGACGACGATCAGATCGACCGAGGCGTCGGGCTGATCGAGCACGGTCGCCCCTTGCCCGCGCGCCAATTGCGCGGCGTCGCGCTTCGCCATGCTAGCTAGCTTGCCGACGAATGCGATGCGATGGTTTTGCAGCATGGCGACCGATTTCCCAGAGTGACGACACCAGTGTCGCCGCGGGCGAACCTTCTGTCAATCCGGCCGCGCATGAAACAGGGCACAGGCCGAATTCCGACCTGCGCCCGTCAATGTCGTCTCGATGGCTTGATGCCGCGGGCCGCTACTTTTGTGGATAAGTTGTCTGTGGCGACACCTTTTCCAAAGGCGGCTGTTCGTTGACGTCCAACGGACGCGGCGAGGCGGCGTTCGGACCGAGCGACGGCTTCGCGTCGGCGCTGGGCGCCGCTCGCTGAGCCGGCGTCGGCTGCTGCATGGACGCCGCTGCCGGCGCCGCCGTCTCGATCGGATTTCCGCAAGCGTCCAGCGGCTGGCGATAACAAACCAGCCGCGGCACGTTGTACGTGTAGGTTACCGGAGTCCGTTTCTCAACCACGCGCGGGACCTGAACCGTTTGTTGCTGGGCCACCATGCGGCACACCTGGTACGGCACCTGCTCGACCCGCTCTTCGTAGACCATCTTGCACGTCGTAACCGGCACCCGGCGCACCTGCTGTTCGGCGACCATGCGGCACGTTTGCACCGGAATCTTGCGGACGACCTGCTCGGGCACGTATCGGCACACCTGATAGGGCACTTGCCGCGCGACCGTCTGCGGCACGTACGTCGTCTGCGCCACTTGTTGGGCGACGACGTTTGGCTGCCAGACTCGCTGCACTTCGTACTGGCCTCGCGGCGTTTGGGTCCAATAGAGCCCGCCGCGTTGGTATACGGTTTGGCCCGTCGCGGGATCGACCACACAAGCACCCGACTGCCAACTCAAGCGGGTTTTGGGCAATCCGGGCTTCAACACCGTCTGCTCGGCAAAACAGCCTTGGTCGACATACTGCGTCTGGCAGGTCGTTACCGGCTGAAGCACCGTTTGGCACTCGGTTCGATAAGCCGTTTCATAGACCGGCCGCATGACGGTGTAGGTTTCTTGCCGCTCGGCCGTCTCGTAAACCGGCCGCATCACCGTGTAGGTTTCCTCGCGTTCGGCCGTCTCGTAAACCGGCTTGGCTACCGTGTAGCGGTTCTCGCGCACGGCCGTTTCCCAAACCGGCTTGTACGTAGTGACCTGACGCTCGTCGCAGACGGTCTCGTACTCGATGCGATAAGCGGTGAATTGCCGCTGTTCGCAAACGGTTTGATACACGATGCGATAGGTCTGGCTGCTCGGGCAGGTCAGACACGCCGCATCTTGAGCCGCGGCCGGCAGCGCCGTCGCCGACAGAACCAACAGAATCAATGAAGCGCGAAGTGAAGTGTTCATCATCAATGCCCTCTGCAATCGTCCGGCGTCAATGCCGGGCAAGAGTGGTCGCGAACGAAAAAATCCCTCAAATGCACTCTGCCAGATAATTAGTGCGGCGGCAACCTCCGAACCTGGCGCGGCGGCGCGGATTCGATCCGAAGTGCAAGACAGAATGCGATTTAGCGAAAGGCGGAAATTTTCAAGTTTCGTCCGCCCCTCGCCGAAACCCGCGCATCGCTGAATTTCCGCAACTCGCGAGACTGCATTAACTTGCAACTTAAGCTTGCCTAATCGTCACAACCGGACCACAATTGCCTTCTATGGAATGCCTCGAACTAACGCTGCCGACGCCGGAAGAAAACCTCGCGCTCGACGAAGCCCTGCTCGAAGAAGCCGAGTCGGCCGCCGCGCCGATGGAAATTCTGCGTCTATGGGAATCGCCGCAACCCATCGTCGTCGTGGGCCGCTCGTCCCAAATCGATGCGGAAGTGCGAGCCGACGCCTGCCGCGAACTCGGCATTCCCATTCTGCGACGCCCAAGCGGCGGCGCAGCCGTCGTCGCGGGACCCGGCTGCTTGATGTACGCCCTGGTGCTCAGCTATCGGCAGCGACCGCAATTGCGAGCCATCGATCACGCGCATCGCGCCGTGCTCGGCACAACGGCGGCAGCGCTCGATCGTTTAGCGCCGGGCGTGCAATGTGCCGGCACGAGCGATCTTGCGCTGGCGGGGCGAAAATTCTCGGGCAACAGCGCCCGTTGCCGCCGCGAACATCTCTTGTATCACGGCACGCTGCTTTACGACTTTCCGCTCGATCGGATCGAACAGTGCCTTAAAATGCCGCCGCGGACGCCCGACTATCGGGCCGGTCGGCCGCACGGCAGCTTCGTCGTCAATCTGCCTTTGCGCGCCGACGCGATTCGGCAAGCCTTGATCGAAGCCTGGGACGCCCGCCGGCCCTGTGAACGCTGGCCCAGGGATCGCATGCTGCAATTGGTCGCCGAAAAATACAGCGGGCCGGAGGCGCGGCGGGCGTAAGAATGATGTAAAGGGCGTCGTCTCTCGCCCATTACTCCTTCGCAGCCTTCTTCCCCTCCAGCCGCCCCATCGCCACGCCCGCCAACAGAATGGCAATCGACCAGAGCGCCTCCCAACTTCGATGTTCGACGGCATACGCCACGCTGGAATAAACCATCCAGGCGCACGAAAAGCAGAACACAGCCGGCGTGAGCGGATAGCCGGGCACGCGGAACGGCCGAACGACGTTCGGCTCGCGCCGGCGCAGCACATAGACCGACGCGCCGACCAGCATGAGAAACAGCCAAAAGGCCGGCGTCGTGAATTTCACCATGCCCTCGAATCCGTTGCGGCTCAAGCCGAACCAGACAACCAGCGCCAAGGTGATTGCGCTTTGCGTCAGCAACGAGCCGACCGGCGTGCCTCGCTTTGCGTTCCAGCGTCCGAGCCAGGCGTAGAGCCGATGTTCGCCGCCCATCGCGTAGTAGATGCGCGACCCGGTGAAGATCTGTCCGTTGATCGCCCCCAAGGCCGAGATGCAGATCAACAGGCTGACGATCTGGCTTGCGCGCGGGCCGATTCCCAGTTCGAGCACGTCGGCGGCCGCGGTCGGGCTCCGCGAGCCCGAAAAGCCGAGCGCATGTAAAAACGCCAGATTGACCAGCACGTAAATAGCGGTAACGGCCAGCGTGCCGGCCAGCAGCGCGCGAAGGATATTTTTCCGGGGCTCCTTCACCTCGGCGGCCACATAGGCCATTTCGTTCCAGCCGCCGTAAGTGAACAGCACAAAAACCATTGCCAAGCCGAACTGGGACAGCGACGCCTTGGAGGTGGACGCGATCTCGGGCGCCGCAGCCGCGGCCGGCGTCGACAAAAGAAGCCCAACGGCCACGACCGCCGCCAACCCCAACACTTTGGCCGTGGTCAGAACATTTTGCGTCCATTTGCCTTCGCGCACGCCGAGCAAGTTGACGCCGGTCAGCGCGACGATTGATGCAGCGGCATAAACCACCAGCGCATACGCGCCGCGTTCTCCGTCGGCCTGCGGCCAGATGCGGTTGGCATACTCGGCAAAGGCGTAGGCCATCGCACCGATCGAACCGGGCCGCACAATCCAAAGCTGGCACCAGGCAAACAGAAAACCGGTCGTGCGGCCCAACGCGCGGGTCAGATAGACGTAGTCGCCGCCTTCGTTGGGATAGGCCGTGGCCAATTCGGCGTAGCAGAGCGCTCCGACGAGCGAAAGCGCGCCGCCCAACAGCCAAAGCCCCAACATCCAGGCGGCGTTCGGGACCAACTGCGCCACGTCGGGGCTGCTGCGATAGATGCCAGCCGCGATGATGATCCCCACGATCATGCACGTGGA
>CAYMQL010000250.1:0-2555 GCA_964392255.1 uncultured Planctomycetaceae bacterium
TGGTCGAGTGGTATCGCGCGGGCGACGACATGCAGCAAGGCATGCAGTTGACCAGCGATTTGTGCGAGGCAATGCTCGGCCGCGGTTCGGCGGATCGAACGACTTACCTCGAGGCGTTCGAGCGGCACGTCGGCGTTGATCCGCACAAGGCTGAGGGCCAAGAATTGGCGGCGACGGCCAAAAAGCTGGGCATCGAAGCCCCGGCCAGCTTGCCGCTGGAGGACCGCGACGGCTGGCTCGACTTGCTGCTGGTCGAACGAATTCAGCCGCATCTCGGCGCGGAGCGGCCGACGCTGCTTTACGACTTTCCGGCCAGCCAGGCGGCGCTGGCCCGCGTGCGGCCGGGCGATCCGTCCGTGGCCGAGCGTTTTGAGTTGTACATCGACGGCATCGAGTTGGCCAACGGTTATCACGAGCTGCGCGACGCGGCGGAATTGCGTGCCCGCAATGCGAGGGCCAACGCCCAGCGTGCGGCCGACGGCAAGCCGGCGTTGCCCGAGTCGAGCCGGCTGCTGGCGGCGATGGAGGCTGGGCTGCCGCCAGCGGTGGGCGTGGCTTTGGGATTCGACCGGCTGGTGATGCTGGCCGCCGGGGCAAAAACCATCGCCGAGGTGGTGGCGTTCCCGTTCGATCGAGCCTAAAATGGCGATACTATGGAAAACGCATTTGATACCTACCGCGAGGCGTCGGTCGTCGAAACGATGACCGTTTGGCCCGACGATCTGCCCGGCGCGCCGCTGGGCGAAACCGCGCGTCGTCGCATCGAAAACCAGTTGCATGCCGATCCCGCCGCCGCCGCCGAGCTGGAATACGTCCGGCTTCATGCCGGCTTCGTGCGGAAGATCACGGTCACCGCGGCCGATTTGAAACGGCTGGAGAGAGCGACGTGAGCAACCAGACCGAAACCGTCCGCGTCAACCTCGCCGAGCGGAGCTACGACATCCAGATCGGCGCGGGCCATCTCGCCGAGGCGGGCCGCTTTCTGATCGATCGGGCCAAGGTCACGCATGTCGTGCTGGTGACCGATGAAAACGTACATAAGCCGCACGCCATGCGCGTGGCCGAAAGCTTCGGCGAGCAGGACATCGAGGTCGATGTGATCGTCGTCACGCCCGGCGAGGAGAGCAAGTCGCTCGACGTGGCCGCCAGTCTGTGGCAGGGAATGCTGGAACTGGGCGCGGATCGAAAAACGGTCGTCGCGGCCGTCGGCGGCGGAGTCGTGGGCGATCTAGCCGGATTCATCGCCGCAACCTACGCCCGGGGGCTCCGTTTTCTGCAAGTGCCCACGTCGCTCTTGGCCCAGGTTGATAGTTCCGTCGGCGGCAAGGTCGGCATCGATCTGCCCAACGCGAAAAACATGGTCGGCGCGTTTTTGCAGCCGCTGGGCGTGCTGATCGACACGGCCGCGCTCGATACGCTGCCCGACAACGAGTATCGGGCCGGCCTGGCCGAGGTGGTCAAGTACGGCGCGATCCTCGACGCCGAGTTTTTTCAGTCTCTCGAAGAAAACGTCGCCGCTGTGAATCGGCGGGACTCGCAAGTCTTGTCGCGAGTCGTTGCCCGCTGCTGCCGGCTGAAGGCCGACGTGGTCGAAAAGGACGGGCGAGAGGAGACCGGGCTGCGGGCCGTACTGAATTTCGGCCATACGTTCGGCCATGCCTTCGAGACGCTGTTGGGCTACGGCACGATGCTGCATGGCGAAGCGGTTGCTGTCGGCATGGTGTGCGCCGCGCGCTTGGCCGAGCGATTGGGCCGCGTCGACGCCGACGTCACGACGCGTCTCCGCAACCTGCTCGAATCGCTGGGCCTTTCGACGGCGGTTCCCAGGCTGGCCCCGCAAAAGATCCTCGACGCCATGATGCACGACAAGAAGGTGCAACACGGCCGGCTGCGTTTCGTGCTGCCCGACCGCATGGGACACGTCGAGTTGGTCGGCGAGATCGACGCGGCCGACGTTCGGGCGGCGCTGCAGAGTGCGACTGCTTGACCCAGGGACGAACTTCGGGCTAGAATGAATGCAAGATGGGGGGGGCGTGCATCCGGTCTCTACGGAGAAAAGCGATGACTCAATCAGCCAATTTTTCCGACGTGCTCGACGCCGTTGTCGCCCTGTCGCCCGACGAGCAGTTGACTCTGGTGGACATTGTGGCGCATCGTTTGGCCGAGCAGGGTCGAAAACAGGCGTTGGCCGACGTCGAGGAGTCGCAACGAGAATACGCTGAAGGACGCTGTCGGCCGGTGACGGTCGATGAACTCAGGAATGAGATTCTATCGTGAAGCGAGTGCTTCTTCGCTCGACCGCGTTTTTCTTCGATTCAAGCGGGCAACCGCATGACGCAACCGAACTTCCGAACACGCGAATCGTTTGACTCCGATCTCGTCGACAGGTTGCGCCTTTGTCTCATTCCCGGCGTTGGGCCGAGGATTCGCCGGGCGCTGTTGGATCGATTCGGTTCCGCCCGGGCCGTGCTGGCGGCCGCGCCAAGCGAACTCGGCGCGGTCTACGGCGTCGGACCGAAGCGGGTGCGAAAGATCGCCGAGGCCGATCATCGCGC
>CAYMQL010000250.1:2565-4874 GCA_964392255.1 uncultured Planctomycetaceae bacterium
GCAAATCGACGTCGAGGCCGAAATCGCGCTGTGCCGCGCGCATGGAATTGACATCGTCACCGAGGCCCATCCCGTCTATCCGCGGGCACTCAGCGAGATTCACGATCCGCCAGGCGTGCTTTTTGTGCGGGGCGAACTGCGGCCCAACGACGCCTTGGCCGTCGGCATCGTCGGCACGCGCCACGCCACGCAATACGGACTGCGGCAGGCCGAGCGGCTGGCGGGCTCGCTGGCCCGGGCCGGATTGACCGTGGTCAGCGGGTTGGCCCGGGGCATCGACGCCGCGGCTCATCGCGGGGCGATGGCCGCCGGAGGGCGGACCATCGGTGTGCTGGCTAGCGGCGTGATGAACATCTATCCGCCCGAACACGATAATCTGGCCGACGAGGTCGCGGCCAACGGGGCACTGGTGAGCGAGTCGCCGGCGCGCGCCGCCCCCCTGGCCGGCACATTCCCGCAACGCAATCGGATCATCAGCGGCATGTCGCTGGGCGTGATTGTGGTCGAAGCCGCCGAGCGGAGCGGGGCGCTGATTACCGCCCGGCACGCCATGGAGCAAGGCCGCGAAGTGTTCGCCGTGCCCGGCAACGTCGACAACCGGGCGTCGCGAGGTTGCCACCGCTTGATTCGCGACGGCGCCCGATTGGTCGAAACTGCCGACGACGTGTTGGAAGAGCTTGGGCCGCTGGTCGAGGCCGCTCCGCGCGACGACGGACAAATGATCCACCATCCAGCCGAGTTGCTTCTGAACGAGTTGGAGCAGCAGGTGCTGGCGACGATCGGCTGCGAAGCGGCATCGATCGACCAAATCATCGCCGGAAGCGGCTTGCCGGCGGCGCAAGTGCTTTCGACCATAAGCGTTCTGGAAATGCGGCATTTAATCCGCCGTCTCAGCGGAAACGCCGTCATCCGTCCGTGATGGAATCGGCCTCGCACAAAATCGTTGCAAAAAAGGCCGTTTTACGATAGAATAGACGCTACTGGTTGAGGCGTTATTGTCGTTTGCGGGGAATCTTTTTTTGTTGCGAGGCAGCGCGGTTGATTGCATGCAGGAGAACTCTTATGCGTACATGGCAAACAACGCGGGCGGCTTGTGCGATCTTTCTTCTTGCCGTCGCGGCCGCGACGGCCTCGGCCGAACCGCTCAAGATCATGCCCCTGGGCGATTCGATCACCAACGGCTATCCGGACGGCGGCGGCTATCGGACCAAGCTTTGGCAGCGGTTCGGCTCCAGCGCCGATAACGTCGATTTTTTAGGATCGCAGCAGAACGGACCCGCCGCACTGGGCGACAAAAACCACGAAGGCCACAACGCCTATACCATTGCCTATGTTCCCGGCGCCCCGGGTTCGATCGATCAGAATATCGCCGCGTGGCTCAACGCCTCAGTCAATCCCGACATCATCCTCTTGATGATCGGCACGAACGACATCGATCGGAATTATCAGGTGGCGACGGCGCCCGACCGGCTGAGTCAACTGATCGGCAAAATTTGCGATTTGAAGCCCGACGCGACGCTGATTGTCGCCAGCATCGCGCCGTTCGCCAATTCTACGAAGAATGCGCTGGCTGTTACCTACAACGCGGCGATTCCCGGCGTGGTATCAACGCATCGTTCGCAGGGCGAAGACGTCTATTTCTTCGATATGTACGGCCAGCTCTCGACGTCCGACCTTTTGTCCGACGGAATTCATCCGAACGCGGCCGGCTATGACAAAATGGGCGACGCCTGGTACGCGGCCATCCAAAGCATTCCCGAGCCCGGCTCGATGGCTCTGCTGATCTCTGCCGGCGCTGCCGTCGCGGCCGTCGCTTGGCGCCGGCACTCGGCGAGACATGCGTTCTAACGGGCGGCCTTTTTGCTTCGCCGTCGTGCGGTCGTTTTCTTTGACGACGGCGCCGAAAGTTCGGCGACCGGACGAGACCACGGCCTCGCGGGCCGCGTTGTCCATCGGACCGGCCGAACAATGTCGATCACGAAAACCAGATTCGGCGGAAATTGCCCCAGATACGCCATACTCAAGCGTAGCTTTTTTCGGGGCGGAATGTCGGGCGGCCGAAAGACCACTAACCACTAGCCACTAACCACTAGCCACTTACTTCCTCCGCCATCGCCAGCCGCTCGGCGACCGGCGGGTGGCTGTGGAACAACAGCACGTCGAGCCAGTGCGGATCGGGATCGTCCTTGTTCAGTCGGGCCAGCTTGCAAAAGGCCGAAAGATAGGCGTCTTTCAGCCCGGTGCGGTCCAGGGCATAGCGGTCGCACTGCCGCTCGAAGTAGCGGCTGACGGCGTTCTGCAACGGTTCG
>CAYMQL010000251.1:0-4863 GCA_964392255.1 uncultured Planctomycetaceae bacterium
CTCGCTGGCCCTGTACTGCTCGGTGACCAAGCTGATGAAGGCCGTGATCTTCATCGGCTCGGGCAAAATTTCTTACGGCAAGCTTTCGCAAGCGCTCGACTACGGCGCGCTGACGGTGCAAATCGAAGGCGACTTCGACGACGCGATGGCACGCGTCCAACAGGTCAGCCGTCAACTGGGCATCTATCTGGTCAACAGCGTGAATCCCTTCCGGCTCGAAGGCCAGAAGACGATCATGTTCCGCGTGCTCGAAGCGCTCGGCTGGGACGTGCCCGACTGGATCGTCGTGCCCGGCGGAAACCTGGGCAACTCGAGCGCGTTCGGCAAGGCGTTTCACGAGCTGCACGAGCTGGGCCTGATCGACCGCATTCCGCGGCTGGCCGTCATCAATGCCGCCGGCGCCAATACGCTCTACGAACTGGTCGAAAAACGCAGCCTGCGCTGGAACCAGGGCCGGCCCAACCTCGAAGCGGCCGACCGCTACTACGCCGAGATGGACGCCCAGCACCGCCGCGCCTCGACCATCGCCAGCGCGATCGAAATCAACCGGCCGGTGAATCTGACCAAGTGCATTCGGGCGATCGAGTGGTGCAACGGCCTGGTCCGCGAAGTAACGGATCAAGAAATCCTCGACGCCAAGGCCCAGGTGGGCGCCAGCGGCATGGGCTGCGAACCGGCCAGCGCCGCCAGCGTCGCCGGCGTCAAAAAACTCGTCGCCGAGGGTCTGATCGGGCCCGACGAGCGCGTCGTCTGCATCCTGACCGGACACCAACTGAAAGACCCGACGGCCACGGTGGCCTATCACGCCGCCGACCAGAAAAAGTTCGACGAGGTACTCGGCTGCCGCGGCGTCCGCACCGCCGCCTTCGCCAACCGCGCCGTGGCCGTGCCGAACGATCTGGATAAGATCATCGACGCAATCAAGCATAATAGCTAGTCGTCCGGCGCACCAACCGGGAGCTGTTAGCTCCCGGCTATTTTCTAACCACTAACCACTAACCACTAGCCACTAACCACTAGCCCCCCCAATGCCACTTCGCATCGCCATCCACGGCGCCGCCGGACGAATGGGCCAGCGGCTCATTGCTTTCACCGCGGCCGACAAGGAGCTATCGCTCGTGGCCGCGATCGACGCGCCCAAGCATCCGCGCCTGGGCGAAGATGCCGGACTCGCGGCCGGCGTCGGGGCGCTGGGCATTCCGATTTCGGCAAGCCTCGACGTGCCGGCCGATGCGGTGATCGATTTCTCCGTCCCCGCCGCCGTCGACAACATCGTCGAAACCTGCCGGCAGAAGAAAATTCCGCTGGTCGTGGCCACCACGGGCTTGGCCGAGCCGCAGATCGAGAAAATTCGGGCCGCCGCCCGTGAAATTCCGCTGGTCTGGTCGCCGAGCATGAGCGTGGCGGTGAATCTGACGATGAAACTGGCCGAGACGGCGGCCCGGGCGCTGAAGGACCGCGACGCCGACGTGGAAATCATCGAGCGGCACCATCGTTTCAAGGAGGATTCGCCAAGCGGCACGGCCTTGAAGTTCGGCCGGCTGATTGCCGACGCGATGGGTCAGACCCAGCAGCGTCACGGGCGCGAGGGCCGCTCCGGCAAACGCCCGCACGACGAAATCGGCTACCACGCCGTCCGCGTCGGCGACAATCCGGGCGAGCATACGATTGTGTTCGGCATGTTGGGCGAGACGATCGAGCTCGCGGTCCGCGCCACCAGCCGCGACTGCTACGTGCCCGGCGCGCTGGCCGCCGCCAAGTTTCTCGCCGGCAAAAAGCCCGGCCTGTATTCGATGGGCGACGTACTCGGGCTGTAAGTCGACGCCCCAGCTTTCCCGCCGCCGACGCCCTGTTTCTCAATCAATATCCGCCTTCATCCAGCGGCGATAGGCGTCCCAGGTCAGCAGCAGGCCCAGCAGTGCCATGACGGCGGAGATCCACAGTATTCCCGCAGACAGCGAGTCGGACGATGGCTTGCCCCATCGCATCGACAGCAACTGAGCCATGGGAAACATCACGACCATTGGCAATACAACAATCAACCGGGAACCATACCGCGTCGTCCAGGCCATCGTGCCGAAAACGAGCACTTGAAACGCCCCGGAGATTGCGAGAATGCCCGAGAATCGGTTGAGTGAGTCCTGCACGGGGTTGGTCAGCAGTGCCCAGAGTATGAGCGCAACGCCCAATCCGGCCCAAAGCTGAAAGTGGCTTGTCGCCGCGGCCGCGCCCAACTGACGGATGTAGGTCTTGCGGTCCACCGGCAGCAACAATTCGTGTTGTAGCTTGAACTGGCGCAGGCGAACAAGGGCCGTCGCCGCTATCGCCGGCATGAAATTCAGAGCAAAGAACCCGGCGTCCCACATTCCGCGATCCGTTCGCGTATGCTGCGACGTCATCAACCACTTTATAAAGTGAACATAGATCAGTGCCCCGAAAATACAGAACAAGAGCGACCAGCCGGCCACAAGTCCGGCCTGCCAACGGCAGACGCGCGACCAGCGCGATTCGGCCGCGCGGCGGGCGTGTCGCGTTAGCCGGGCTGCCTGACGCTCCGACACCCAGTTCGACAGCCAGGGCAAGAACCTTTCACGGTCGGGCGTCGCCCAGGGGCCCCGTGGATTTCGGTTGGCGTTCCAGGCATTCTCCAAGGCTTGATGAGCCCGGCTATGGTAGGCGGGCATGTCTTCGGTGAGCCGCACAAGCCGGTTGCCCGCCCAAAACGTCAGCAGCGAGCCAAAGGCGAGCAGTCCCAACGCCTGAAGCTCAATCTCGCCGGAAATGAGCAGCCGCAGCCAGCTCTGACCGCCGGGTGTTATGAACAAACCCAACCAGCCGAATGCTATAGCCGCTCCAATCCAGTCTGATATCGCTGCCATCGACCATAATGCAACGCCGAGCATCATTACGGTCATGGCGACCAGCGAAATCGTGTGCCAGCCGAGCAGAAGCGTCAGTATGCCCGGCAGAACGACGGCGAGCGTTAGCGCAAAAACGCCCGCAACGATGGCATGGACGCGGCGGAACTCGGGCATCAGATGGGCCCGCGAGTCGGCGAACTGGCCCTTCACATGAATCGCAAACAGGATGAACGGAAACGCCAATTGCATCAGCATCGGGAACGCGGAATCGCGGGATTTGTTGTTCGCGACCGCGCCGCAGACCATCACTACAGCCGGAATACATCCGAGGACGCAGTAGACTATCAGCAGCCAGCCCAGCGGCGAAGCAAACGGTCGGCGGATGTAGGTCAGGGCGACTTGGGCGAAGGGATTTTTGGACATAAGGGCGCCTCGTTGAGTCAAATCATCTTGCAGAGTTCTATGAGTCAAATCCTCTTGCCGAGAATAGCCGGGGGCTAACAGCCCCCGGAATGTGCTTTCGTTTTGTGTTGGTTTCGCGGTGATTACACGCTATTCCTCCGGGGGCTGTTAGCCCCCGGCTATTTTTTTTCAACTTGCTGTGCTTTCGCGGATCACTTTTGATGCATCTCCAAAAAGCTCTCTTCCAGGCTGACGTGCGTCTGCTCCTTGAGATCTTCCAACAGGCCCTGCCAGGCGATGCGGCCGGACTTCAGTATCGCCACGCGGTCGGCCACGCGCTCGAGGTCGGAGGTGATGTGCGTCGAGAACAGCACCGTCCGCTTGCCGGGCTCGGCCAGATCGATAATCATCTGCAAAAACTGCCGCCGGGCCAACGGATCGAGGCTGGCCGCCGGCTCGTCGAGGATCAGCAGATCGGGATCGTGCCCCAGGGCCAGAAGAATCGCCACCTTTTGAAGCTGGCCCACCGAAAGCGGGCCGACGCGGTCGTTGGCCGGAATGTCCCACTCGCCGACCAATCGGGCCACCAGTGCGTCGTCCCAGTTCGGATAAAACGCCGCCGTGTACTCAATCAGATGCCGGACCTTCATCCAGGGGTACAGGTTCACCACCTGCGGCACGTAGCCGATGCGCATTTTGGCCGCCGCGCCGAGCGTCCAAGAATCCTCGCCAAGCAGTTGGGCCCGGCCGCTTTGCGGGCGGATCAGGCCCAGGGCACACTTGATGAGCGTGGTTTTGCCCGCCCCGTTCGTGCCCAACAGGCCGAGGACCGAGCCCTTCGGCACCGAAAGATCGAGCCCGGTAAGCACTTGCTTCTTGCCGTAGGATTTTACGATGCCGCGCAGATCGATGGGCGTTTCAGACATGGCTTGATTCCTTTATCTCATCTCGTCGTCCAGTAGTTGATGAAGTTCTTCGGGCTCGATGCCGAGGGTTTTGGCCAGTTCGGCAACGCGGGCAATTTGTTGGCGGAGCAGTTGGCGCTGGGCCTTCATCTGGCCGGTGGGCATGCGGTCGGCCACAAACGTGCCTTCGCCGTGGCGGCGATCCAACAGGCCCTCCGACGTCAGGCGCTCGTAGACCCGCAGGATCGTGTTCTGGTTGACGGCCAACTCGGCAGCCAGCGCGCGGACCGAGGGAAGGCGTTCGCCGGGTTTCAGCGCCCCGCTGGCGCATTGGGCCCGGATTTGGGCGGCGATTTGCCGCGTGATGGGCATGCCGGAGGATGTTTCGACGCGAATGCGCACGGCCCGTCGCTCCAGTGACTACACTAGTATAACAGTAGTCACCAGGATGTCAAGAGGAAAATGACGAATACTGAATGCTGAAAAATGAACAGGTGGAACGGAAGCTTCGTTTAGCCGGCGAACTTGTTCGCCGCGTTTCTGCGGCAATACGATCGAGCGCTCACGGCGAACAAGTTCGCCGGCTATTGCGTGTCGGGTAAACAACGTCGCAATAGCCGGGGGCTAACAGCCCCCGGAATATGCGTGGATTGGCGGTTTCGTTCCGGGGGCTGTTAGCCCCCGGCTATCTTGAT
>CAYMQL010000252.1:0-4863 GCA_964392255.1 uncultured Planctomycetaceae bacterium
CACGCCCACATCGGCGGCATGGACGCCTTCGCCAAGGGCCTGAAGATCGCCGCCGCAATCCGCGCCGACGGCGAACTGGCCCAAATGCTCAAACAGCGCTACGGTTCGTGGGATTCGGGCGTGGGCGCCGAAATCGAGGCCGGCCGCCACGATTTCGCGTCGCTCGAAAAGTACATGCTCGCCAAGGGCGAGGCCGCCGCGAACCAGAGCGGCCGCCAGGAACTTCTCGAAAACGTCCTGAACCGGTACGTCTTCTGAGTAGTCTTCCGAGTAGGGTGCGTGCTTTTGCGCGCACCCAATTTGTCGGCTATCTGTACGCGGGTGGGTGCGTGCAAGCACGCACCCTACGTGCTACGTGCTTGCACGCATCCAATTGATCTGCCTGTTCTGATTATATCGATTGTTCCGCGAATAACACCGGCGGGCGATCTTTCGCTTGGCGCGCTCTCTCTTGACCTAGAGTTGACAGGTATCGTTGTTGCCGGGGCAGGCCGCCGGAATGGCGAATTTCTGCGCCTTCGAAGACGGCACACTGCGATGCGCCTTTGCCGGAATAAGCGGGCACGATCCCCGTCTAGAGAGAGAGAACGCCGTGATGACCGCATTCGTTGTGCAGCAAATCGACTACGTATTCTTCGTCTACGGTTTGAGCCTCATTTTGCTCGGCGTGGTTTGCTCCTACGTCGCGCAAAACTACCAGACGCGACTCGCCTGGTCGTGGCTGGGCGCCTTCGGCGTTCTGACCGGCGCCATTGCCTGGCTCGACGTGGCCGCCATGAATCTGCCGCAAATGCCCTGGATGCCTTGGCTCCGCTTGAGCTTCCTTACGCTTTCGTTTCTATGCCTTTGCGAATTCGGACGCCGCACCGATCTGAGGTCCTTGGGACGCGTCGAATGGTGGTGGGTCTATGCCTCGCTGCTGGTCTGTGCGCTGACGGGCGGAATCCGCGGCCTCGATGCCTTGAACGCCACCGTGCGGCACACCTTGGGCACGCTTGGCGGTTTGTGGACGGCCTTGGCGCTGTTCGACGCCGCGAAGGCGCCCCGACAATACGGCCGAAGCGCGCTACGCGCCGCCGGCGTGTGTTTCGCCCTTTATGCCGTTGCAGCCGGAATGATCGTGCCGCCTGCCCCGCTGCTAACCGCAACGCACGTCAATCAGGCGTGGTTCCAGCACGTCACCGGCGTGCCGATCCATCTGATCCGGGCCGTGTTGGCCCTGGGCGCCGCCGCCTGTTTGTGGCAATACATGAACGCCCAGCGCACGGCCGCAATACAAAGTCGAGGCGCCCGCTCGCTGTTCGCCGTCCATCTGCTTGCCGTCGCCATTCCCGCCATGATCGTCGCCGGCTGGGTCGTCACCAACGCCGTCGGCATGCGAGCCGATTACGAAACCCAGTTGTATTCGCTCGTTTACACCGAGGGTACGGCGGCCATGCAGCGATTGGCCGAAACCTGGCAGCAACAAATCGACCTCTATCGGGTCTACGTCATCGGCATCACCGGCGCGACGGTTTTCTTTCTCGTCGCGGCCCTGTTGAGCGTCCAGCGTTTTCAGGACACCGCCGATCGCATCTCCGCGTCCGAACGCCTGTATCGCAGCGTGGTCGAAAGCTCGCCGAATTGCCTGTGTCTGCTCGATCAGTCGGGCTACATTCTGTCGGTCAATCCGAGCGGCCTGGAAACGATCGGACTACCCGAGGCGAAACTGCTCGATCATCGCTACGCCGATCTCTGGCCGCCGGAAACGCAGCCCGTCGTCAAGGCCGCGCTGGCCAACGCGCGGCGCGGTCAACGCAACGAGTTCGAGGCCCTCTATCGCCGTCCCGACGGCGGCGAGATCGTTTGGCGCGTGGTCCTCAGCCCGGTCGTCGACAGCCAGCATCAAACCCGGCGCATCGTCGTCATCGCCATGAACATCACCGACTACCGCGCCGCGGAGCGGGCCTTGCGCCAAGCCAAGGAAACCGCCGAATCGGCCACCCGCGCCAAATCCGAGTTCCTGGCCAATATGAGCCACGAAATTCGAACTCCGATCACGGCCATCCTCGGATACACCGACCTGCTGCTCGAGCCCGAGCCCTCGCCCACGGAATACTGGAACCATCTCCAAGCCGTCCGGCGCAACGGCGAGGTGCTGCTCGATCTGATCAACGACATCCTCGATATCTCGAAAATCGAAGCCAACCGAATCACGGTCGAACGAATTCCCTGTTCCCCGATGCAAATACTCGCCGATGTGGCGTCGGTCATGCGGGTGAGGGCCAACGCACGCAACTTGAACCTGCGCATCGATTCCGAAGGCCCGCTGCCCGAAACGATCGAAACCGATCCCATGCGCCTGCGGCAAATTCTTATCAATCTGGTCGGCAACGCCGTGAAGTTCACCGAGTCGGGCGAGGTGCGCGTTACTGCCCGGCTGCTGCGCCCCGAGGGCGGCGAACCGCAGTTCCAATGCGAGGTCAGCGACACCGGCATCGGCATGACCCCGGCGCAGTTGGCGATGATTTTCCGGCCCTTCACCCAGGCCGACTCGTCGACCAGTCGCCGCTACGGCGGAACCGGACTCGGGCTGACGATCAGCAAGCGACTGGCGTCGCTGCTCGGCGGCGACATTGCCGTCAGCAGCGAACCGGGACTCGGCAGCACGTTCCGGCTGACGATTCCCACCGGGCCGTTGGATAACGTACCCATGGAGGAGTATTCCGACGTCAGGATGCACAACGCAGCCAACGGCGCCGGCCGCTACGAAGATGGCCTGCGATTAAATTGCCGCATTTTGCTCGCCGAGGACGGCCCCGACAATCAGCGTCTGCTGACGCTCGTGCTGAAACGGGCCGGCGCCGAGGTCGAAATCGCGCCCAACGGCAAGACGGCCGTCGAAATGGCCTTGGCCACGCTGCCCGGCCGCGGACGACGCCACGGCGATCCGAAGCAGCCCTACGACGTTATCCTGATGGACATTCAAATGCCCCTGATGGACGGCTGCGAAGCCGCGCGCCGCTTGCGCCGTGAAGGATATCACACCCCCATCATCGCCCTGTCGGCTCACAGCACGATGGAAGCCGTCCAGCAGTGCCTCGACGCCGGCTGCGACGATTACCTCTCGAAGCCGATCGATCGCAACGCCTTGCTCCGCAAGATCGCGCAGAACGTCAACGCGGCCAAGGCCGCGCAGCCCGGCGTCCCACAGAACGCCGAAGAAACGCGCGACGAACCGCCCATTCTGCTTAGCGACCGTTGACGAAAACGATCGGCGCGGTGATAACCCGAGGCGCAAAGTCTTCCTGTGCCGGCAATACACTGGACTCGGCCGGCAGAAGCGGCGCCCGACCGGCGTCGAATAGACCCCCGCGGCTTGGTACGGCGGCGCCGGCAAGGATTTGGCCCGGCGGGTCGACGCTGGGAGCGTCGGCCTGAATCGCCATGCCGGACGCCGATCGGGGAAATCGGCCGTCGGCAGTCGTCCCGGTACGCCACGCGCCGGGCCAGTCGTCTGTTGAATCGTAGGTTTCAATGCGCGCTAGCGCCTTCATTCGGCTGGCCGTCCGTTGGGCGTCGACGTCCTCGCAAGAATCGCCGGCAACGGAAAAAAACCCCCATTGCCGTAACGAGGACGCCGGCGTCAAACGGACGACTTTCTCCCAAATCCGTCCGGCCGCGTTGCGATGCGGCGGGCTCGCCTCGACAAGGGCCAACCGCTCCGGCGAGCGATCAAGCGGTTGGCCGGCGTTGGCTCGCGCCAGGTCGAACGATTGCATAGCATCGCGCGACGCGGCCGTTTGCACACGCAAGCGACGCCCTTCGACGGCCGATGCGACCGCCGCGACAAACACAACCATTAAAACCGCGATTGCGGTCAGGTCGAACCACCCGGCCGAAGTCGCGGAGACGGGCGGGGCCGACTCGGGGCTCATTCGCTCGCACAGTCCACACAGCGGCGCAGCCGGCGGCGCTCCATGCGCCGCCACATAGCGGCACGTCCGCTCGGCCAAACCGGGCGGCGGCTCATACTCGGGACGCAGCGCCTCGAGCCGCGACAGACGACGACGCCAGCGTAAAAACTCCTCGCGGCACGCTCCGTCGTATTCCAAGCGGGAGTCCAGCGACTCCTGCTCGCCGTCGTCCAGCGCACCCAACAGGTGCCCCAACAATTGATGGTGCATTGGATCCGTCATAAAGCCCGCGATCAGTCGGTCACCCTCGACATTTCGTTACTTCGGCAGGCTCACGTGCGAAAGCTCGTCGGTAAGCTTCAGCATCGCATGGTGCAAGCGGCTCTTGACCGTTCCCACCGGAACGTCGAGAATCTGCGCCGCCTCGCGATACTTCAGTCCTTGAAAATAGACGAGCATCACCACCTGCCTTGACGCCTCGGGCAGTGCGTCGACTGCCTTGCGGAGTGCGTCATGTTCTTCGGCCGATTCGGCGTCGGCGGCGGGACCCGTTTCCGAACCGCCCACCAATTCGGCCAATGTGCCCGCTTCTTCCTCTCCGTGGCGCGAGCCGACGCGGTCAAGACTGCTCATCCGATGCCGATGGTTGCGCCGCTGGCAGTCGATCGCCTGGTTGGTGGCGACCGTGTACAGCCAAGGACGGACCTTTCGGCCCGGCTCGAATTGACCGCATTTCAGATGGACCTGCAAGAACGTCTGCTGAAAGACGTCTTCGGCCATCTCGGCGTCGCCGAGGTAATGCCGTAGATACCCGTACAGCTCCTTTTCGTATCGTCGGACCAATTCCTCGAACACCCGTCCGTCGGGCTGCGACCGATAGCTCAACAGGAGCTTTTCGTCGGTCCAGGCGACCAAGGGGTGTGGGCCACAGGCACGCGCTTGCAGTTGTTCAATCGTGCCGTTCATT
>CAYMQL010000253.1:0-4852 GCA_964392255.1 uncultured Planctomycetaceae bacterium
GTTGAACCAAACGCGCGGCCGCACGTCCAACGGAATCGTCAGCCCACGGCCGGCGCGGCGCTGGTTCTGCTCGATCGTCAGGTCGAGTGCATAGGTCTGCGCGATGACCTCCGCGTAGTTGATGGCGATGGTCGCCGTGTTCGAATCGCTGCCGTCGACCAGCAGTTGCACCGGCGCGTCGCGGCCGGCGTCGACGTTTTGGCCGAAGTCGCGCGGCACGACCAACCCCATCATCACCCGGCCCTCGTCGATCAGGCGGACCAGATCGGCGTAGTCGGCGACGTGCGTGCGAAGCGTAAAATATCGAGAACCGACGAACCGGCTAATCAGCTCCCGGCTGCGGCCGGTTTGGCTTTGATCCCACACGGCCAGCGGCACGCGGTCGACGTCCAAAGTCAGCGCGTAGCCGAAAAGCGTCAACAGCAGCGCGGGCGTGGCAAGCGCGAGCAGCAAGCTGCGGGCGTCGCGCATCACGTGCAGCGTCTCTTTGCGTGCAACGGCCCCTACGCGGCGAATATTCATCGTTGCACCTCCTGCTGCGGCTGTTCGGCGCGATCCCGGGCCTCGATCAACGAGACGAACACGTCCTCGAGCGAAGGCGTGATACGCTCGATCCGTTGGACCGCGTGGCCGCGGGCGGCCAGCAACCGGCGCACGTCGGCCGCGGTCCGGTCGCCGTCGGCTGCAACGACGTGCAGCCCGGCGCCGAACATCGCCGCCTCGCGAACGCTCGGCAGCTCAGCGATTTCCGCAATCGCGGCCTCGGCCCGGTCGCAAAGCACCTCGATCACCTCGTCGCGCATCATCTCGGTCTTCAGGGCATGCGGCGTGTCCAGCGCGATCAGCTCGCCGCGATAGATCAGCCCAAGGCGGTCGCAATACTCGGCCTCGTCCATGTAGTGCGTGGTGACAAAAATCGTCACCCCTTGGCCGGAAAGCTCGTAGATCAGGTCCCAGAACTGGCGGCGGCTGATCGGATCGACGCCCGAAGTGGGCTCGTCGAGAAAAACAATTGGCGGCTCATGCAGAATCGCGCAGCCGAGGGCCAGTCGCTGCTTCCAACCGCCGGAAAGCACGGCGGTCAAGTGCCGGCGATGCTCGGCCAGGCCCGACATTGCGATGACCCACTCCTTGCGCTGTCGCTTCTGCGCGGCCGGAATGCAATAGATGCCGCTGTAGAAGTCGATGTTCTCTTCGACCGTCAAGTCCTGATAGAGCGAGAACTTTTGGCTCATGTAGCCGATGTTGGCTTTGATTTGTTCGGGTTGGGTGCGGATGTCGAAGCCGGCGACCGTGCCTTGTCCGCCGCTGGGGCTTAAAAGACCGCAGAGCATGCGGATCGTCGTCGATTTGCCCGCCCCATTCGGCCCCAGAAAGCCAAACACCTCGCCCTTGCGAACCTGAAAGCTGACGCGATCGACGGCCACAAAGTCGCCGAAGCGTTTTTCGAGGTTTTCGACCACGACGGCGGGTGTATCGGGACTGTTATTCATGGCGGCAGGCTACACCACGGAAACACAGAGAATATCGGAAGTGAATTGATCTCAATTTGCAGCATTCTCCTTTTCCGCCAGCACCGAAATGAACACGTCTTCTAACGATGGCTCGATCGGCCGAACGGCGGTCACGTCCAATCCGGCCTGCGTCAGCACGGTGTTCACCCCGGCCGCGGTTCGCTCTGGTTCGAGACTGACGACGTGGACCCGGTCGCCGAACAGCCCGACCGACGCGGTTGGCATCTGCTTTCGGAGCAAGGCGACGGCCTGCCGCGGCTCTTTCGCGCGGATTTCGAGGATCGTGCCCCGCATCAGCCGCTTCACTTCGTTGGGCGTGCCGCAGGCCAGCAGCCGGCCGCGGTCGACCAGCGCCACGCGGTTGCAACGCTCGGCCTCGTCGAGATACGCGGTCGACACGAAAATCGTCACCTTCTCTTGCAAGAGTTGGTACAGGATGCGCCAGAAATCGCGCCGCGACACGGGATCGACGCCGTTGGTCGGCTCGTCGAGGAACAAAATCCGCGGCGTATGGATCAAGGCGCAGGCAAGCCCCAGTTTCTGCTTCATGCCGCCGGACAGGTTTCCGGCCAGCCGCCGCTTGAACGGCGTTAAGTTGCTGAAAGCCAGCAGTCGCTCGATTTTCTGGGCAAGTCCGTTGCGCGGTTCGCAGTAGATGTCGGCGTAGAACGCGATGTTTTCCATCACGGTCAGGTCGGGGTACAAGCCGAACCGCTGGCTCATGTAGCCGATGCGCTGCTTGATCGCCTCGGCGTCGCGGACGACGTCCAGGCCCGCGACGCGCGCCTCGCCGTCGGTGGGCTCCATAATCGCCGTCAGAAGCCGCATTGTGGTCGTCTTGCCTGCGCCGTCGGGCCCGACCAAACCGAAAATCTCGCCCTCGGCCACGCTGAGCGTGAGCCCATCGACGGCCGTCAGCGGGCCGAAGCGTTTGGTCAGGTTGTGGGTTTCAATGGCGAGCATGGCTAGAAGTTTTCAGTTTTCAGTTGTCAGTATTCAGTTGTTAGTTTATGGGACTGCACTATTTTTCCTTCTTGCGGTAACACCTGTCGTCAAGAACTGAATACTGACAACTGAAAACTGATAACTGACAACTGACAACTGAAAACTGACCGCTACTCCCCCGTCTCAATCACCGCGTCGGCCGGCATGCCCGGCTTCAGCTCCAACTTCTCCGGATCGTTCTTGATGTCGATCTTGATGCGATAGACCAGCTTCACCCGTTCTTTTTGCGTCTGCACGTTCTTGGGCGTGAACTCGGCCTCTTGAGCGATGAACGATATCCGCCCGACGAAACTTTTTCCCGAGTCGGTCGTCACCATCGCCTTCTGATCGACCCGGACGCGATCGAGGTCGGGCTCCTCGATGTAGCCGCGCAGCCAGACGTTCACCAAATCGCCGACCGTCACTACGGCCGTGCCGGGGGCGACGTATTCGCCCGGCTCGATGTTCTTCGAAAGCACAATTCCGCTCAATGGGGCATAGACCGTGGCGTAGCCAAGCTGCGTTTCGGCCAATTTCAACGCCGCCTTCGCCTGTTCCAGTCGCGCGCGGGCTTGGTCGATGTCTTCTTTGCGCGGGCCGGCCATCACCAGATCATATTGGGCCTTCGCCTGAGCCAGCGCCGAGCGGGCCTGCTCGATCTGCTGTTGCCGCGGTCCTTCGCGCACGAGCTTCATCCGCTCGACCGTCTGTTGATGCTTTTCGGTGGCTACGTCGGCCATTGCCCGGGCCGCGTCGTACTCTTCAGCCGAGATCGTTTTCCGCTGGAACAACACCGTGGCGCGGCGCAGGTCGGCCTGGGCGCGGCTCATCTCGGCTGCGGCGGCGGCCACCGCGGCCTCGGCCTCGGCAATCTCCTGCGGCCGCGAGCCGGCCTCGAGATCGGCCAACGCATGTCCGGCCTTCTCTAACGCCGCCTTGGCCGCCTCTTTTTCTTCGATGCGGGAACCGGCCAATAACTCGGCCAGCGCGGCTTCGGCCGTTTGGACCTCGGCCCGACGCAAATCGACGTTGCATTGCAGGTCGGCGGTGTCCAACGTGGCGACCGGTTCGTCCTGCTTGACCCACTGGCCCTCGTCGAAGAAACGTCGTTGGACGCGGCCGGGGATCTTGAAGGCCACTTGGGCCTCGGTCGCCTCGATGTTGCCCGAGATGCGGATGCGTCCGTCCGAAGCAGATTGTTGGACGTTGAAATAGTAGTAGGCCGCGCCTCCGCCGGCAGCCAGCAGGATCACGATGGCCAGCGTTCGAAGTTTGGCAATCATGGCGTTGTCCCTATGTGAATTACAGTTCACTAGGTTGAGAAAATAAATAATCTGCGGGCTTTGCAACGCTGCACTGAAACAGTTGCCAAGCGCGTTGCGCGTGCCGGGTCACATCAAAACCGCCCTCGGTCAGGTGCCAGAGGATGGCCGCCGGCACGACGATGCCAAGGAGCGTCATCGTCACGGTCTGCGGGTCGATGTCCGTTCGGATCGCGCCTTGCGATTGTCCCTGCTGGACGATCTCGCCGATCTGGCCGGTGTAGCGGCTAACGATCTGAAGGATTCGGGCCCGCAGCTTCGGCCGGCCGCCGTGCAGATCGTCGGAGAAGATGATTCGCGGGATGGCTCGGCCCTCGCGGATGAAGCGGATGTGCCGCATCAGAATGCCCTTCAGCCGCGGCAGGGGTTCGTCGCTTTCCTGCATGGCCTCGGTCACGTTGGCCAGCATCCGCTCCTCGACGCGGTCCAACACGGCATTGAGGATTTCGTCTTTGCTCTTGAAGTGGCGGTAGATGCCCGAGGGCACCAGCCCCACGCGCCGCGCCACCGCGGCGATGCTCAGGCTGCGCAGTCCGCGCTCGGCGACAAGGCTCATCGCCGCCTCGGCGATCTGCCAGCGTCGGACCAGGGTATCGAGCTTTTCCTCTGCCATACAAGCGGACCTCTATTGTGATTATACGTTCACAATAGTGCGGAAGTCAAACCTTGATAGACCATTCGGGGGGCAGAAGAGCGCATTCCGCAATTTGTACTGCAAAAAAGTCGCCAGATTGTATATGCGAGCCCTCCGTAGCCCGAAGGGCTCGAAATATGTTAGCTCCAAGCAAGTCAAAGAGTTTCGGCAAATTGACGCCGATGCGATGTTTGTCGCCACGAAGCGGCGACCGATCGCCCAGCCCCAGGCATCGCCCAGGGGCGAGGGGAAAAACCATCCGAGATCGCGTCGGCCCAACGGGCCAATGATTCGCGCGGCGGAACGGTTGGGCCGTTGGGCCGAAATCGGCATTCCTATTGCACAATCGCCCCTGGGCGTTGTCCGGGGCTGGGCGAACGGCAGGGCCTTCGGCCGAC
>CAYMQL010000254.1:0-4821 GCA_964392255.1 uncultured Planctomycetaceae bacterium
ATTGGTAACGTCGATCTCTATCCGGATTTTCTCATCCGGCTGTACACGGTCCGGAACTTTCAGATTGCTATAGACAAATCGGCTGTAGCTGAGACCATGGCCAAACTCGAAAAGCGGATCGGCAATATCGTCAGCATATCTGTCCAGCCGCATGGGAGTTCGGTAATACTGCACCCGCAGATGGCCGACGCTGCGGGGGAAGGTAATCGGAAGCTTGCCGGATGGATTGACATCACCAAACAGAATTTCCGCAGCCGCCTGACCGCCGTAAAGCCCCGGCTCCCAGGCTTCAAGGATGGCAGGGATATTCTCGGCACACCATTTGATCGCCAGTGCCCTTGAGTTGATAAGGACCACAACAGTTGGGGTTCCCGTGGAAAAAGCCGCCTCGATCAGTTCCTGTTGGCGTCCGGGGAGGGTCAGCGTAGTTGTATCCCTGTTTTCTCCTGATGTTTTCCAGTCGCTCCACCGCAGGGAATTTTCGCCGGCAGCGATGATCGTGTAATCGGCCTGCCGGGCGCGTTTTTTAACTTCCTCGATCGCTGCGTCGTTAATATTTTCAAATTTCCCACAGTCATAGTAATCGATCTGTGTATCGCTGGAAACCACCTGTCCAATGCCCTCCAGCAGCGTAATCACATTATCGTCCGGCTGCGGCTGGGCCCAGTCGCCGAGCTGGCAAAGATTGTCCGCAACCGAACCGGCAACAAAAATACGGCGCACATTCTTTTTCAGCGGCAGCAGGTTATTTTCATTTTTCAGCAGGACCATTGATTTACGGGCAGATTCAAGGGCCAGATCACGGTGGGCCTTGCAAAGCAGGGTATTGTCGATCTGATTAAGGTCAATATAGCGGTTTTCAAAAAGCCCCAACTCAAACTTTACCCGCAGAATCCGCCGGACGGATGCATCAATTCGTTTTTCGCTAATTACGCCTTCGGCAACAAGGTCTCGGATATGCTCATAAAAGCCCGGCCCCTGCATGTGGACATCAATCCCGGCAAGAACCGCCTGACCGCAGGCCTCTTTGAAAGAGGCAGCAGTCCGCAGCTTCCGGTGCAGATTTTCCACGTCATGCCAGTCACTGATTACAATCCCATCAAAACCCCAGCGGCCGCGAAGCACATCGGTCAGCAGGTGACGGTGAGAGTGGCAGGGGATGCCGTTGAGAGCATTATGAGCCGCCATCAGGGTCTTTGCATCGGCCTTGATGCATTCAACATAAGGCGGATAGTGAATTGTTTCGAGCGAGCGTTCGGGGATATAGGATTCCGAGCCGTTAATTCCGCTGAACGCAACCCCGCCGCCGACCAGATGCTTGATGCAGGCCAGAACGCTTTCGGGACCGGGGTAGTGATTTTGAAAGCCGATTACCATTGCCCGGCTCATTCCGGCTGCCAGCAGCGGATCTTCGCCGAAGGTCTCCCCGGTACGCCCCCACCGCTGATCCTGGACAATGTCCAGGTTGGGACAAAAAGTCCAGTGAAAGCCGGTTGCCCGCATTTCGCGTGCGGTGGCGCGTGCGATTTGCTCTGCCAGCGACAGGTCAAAGGAAGAAGCGACGGTAATATTTGTTGGGAAAATCGTTGTCGGGCCGACATATTCGCCGTGGCCGTGAATCGCGTCATCGGCCATCAGTAGCGGGATCTTGAGCCGGGACTGTTCTGCAAGGGACTGGAGATAATTGGCGGCCGCGGCTCCGGGGATCTTGAGGAAAGAGCCGATCTTGCCTTCGATAATCAATTGCCCCTTTTTCTGGACGCCTTTTTTGTATTGTTCAAGAGATTCTTCCTTCAGTTCGCCTGCCAGATCATCCATGCCGACTTTCATGCCTTCCGGGTCCCCGGTGTATTGGCACATCTGGCCGATCTTTTCTTCGATAGTCATCTCTTTCAGCAGCAATTCGACCCGTTTATCTACCTCGAGATCGGTATCAAGATAGCTGTTTTTCAAACGGTCTTTTTGTGATGCGCTGCTTTCGGTACTGAACAGCATAAAGACCAATAGAAAAGCAGGAATATACATGAATCTGACAGACCACCTCTTAAATAGTACACCCACGGTTAAATCCTTTTTATTCAGGTTTAAATATGGTGTGAGTGAAGTGATGGGTGAGTGATAGGAAATATGATTTTCCACTTGCCTGAATCTAATCCTGTAGGCATTGGGTAGTCAAGGCGGGCTAGCCCTTAAACAAGCGAACGCCGGAGAGGGGACAAAAGGGAACACTTTTCTCTTGATGGAGGTGAAACGGGGAAGTAGTAGAGTCGAGAGGTGGCGCGATGGGGTAGGCATGCCGTACGGCGCGTGTAGGTGGGCTGACCGTTTGGCCCGGCGCCTCATACTCGATCTGACAATACGTCCTCGCGGTCGTCCTCGAAGGCTGTCGAATGAATAATACTGTCCGGTTTATGGCTCTTTCAATTCCCCTGCGTCAAATCATAAACCATACGATCCATATTCCTGTAAAGTTTCCCACCATGCAATGATGTTCTCCGGCGGTACGCCGCCTTGTATAACGTGAATAGGCGCGAACACGAATCCGCCGCCGGGGGCCAGGTCTTCGATTCTGCGGCGCGTTTCATCGCGAACTTCCTGCGGCGTGCCAAAGGGCAATACGTGTTGCGTGTCGCAACTGCCGCCCCAAACGGTCAGGTCTTTGCCCCATTCGCGCTTGAACTTCTTGGTGTCGTCCATCCCCTTGCAGTTTACCTGCCAGGGATTGATGATGTCCACTCCGGCCTCGACCAGCAACGGCAGCGTCTCGTATATTGCACCGTCGTTGTGGAAAAATATATAGATTTTCGTTGTGCCTTTGGCTTTGCTCTTAATGAACTCGAAGAGCCGCTTGTGGTATGGCCATATCAACTTTTTATACATCTCAAGCGACACGAGCAAGCCATCTTGCCCGCCCAAGTCGTCGGCCTCGGAAATAACGATAGTGTGCCCTTCGAGCAACTCGACGACCCGTCCCCAATAAGCCATTTTGAGCTCCAACTCCTTGCTCATGATGGCATGCGTCATCGCCGGATTGAGGGCCATGTCGATAAAAAACTTTTCGTAGCTGCGAAGCCATATCGCATGTTCCCACATGCCGGAACTCATCCGCTCGGCCACCAGCCCTCGCTGCTTAACATCGACCAAATAATCGGCCCGTTCCCGGAATCCATCCAATCGAGCCGGGTCGAGCGGATCGGGCCAGGGATAGTTTTCGATGTCCTTGACCGACTCGGCTTTGGCCAATGGGCTCAAGCAGAGATCGTAGTAGTGCCCGCCCTGACTCGGCATCTGCCAGCCCATGCCGAACTCGTCGATCAGGCGGTAATAGCCGTCGACGAGTCCAAGGTCTCTTGAAAGACCGGGCTGCAATGGCGGACTGGGACGAACGCTCTCCACGTCCACGCCAAGCCGTTCTCGCACGTCGTCGCCCGTCTCGGCGATCTGCGTGACTTGGTCGAGAACCTTGGCTTCGCCAGGCAAGCCAAGGTATCCCCGCAGCTTTGTGAGGGCATTTACATTGATGCCAGTGACCAACGCGCCGCCCATGTCGAAGGGCACGCAGTCGGGTTCCCTGTGTTCAAGCGCCGTCGCCAATCTTGCAGCACTCGTATATTGCATAATCTATTTCTGTTTCAGGTAGAGGGTCGGTAAACGGGACAAGTCTAATCATCAATTTCGTTTACGGCTACTTGCTTTCTAGCGGAATCACGCCGTCCCAATCAGACGGTGGGCGGCGGTTGTGCTGCGCGATGTAGACGACAAGAAAATCTTTGACCTGATCTTCGGCCGGGATGCGGTGCAGAAGCTCGAACGCCTTCGGCCAGTTCTTCGCGAGAAAGGCATCCAGAGCCGCTTCGTAGTAGCCTAGGTGTTCGTCGGTTAGCTCGGGGTATTGCGAGACCGGCGGCAGCAGCTCGCTCACCTCGAGCGGCGTGTCGAGTCCATAGGGCCGAACCCGCGCAAGCCGCCGCACCCGGGCCACTTCGCGCGGCACCTGCCGGCGAACAATCCGCGCGGTGGCTTCGTCGAGCAGGATCGGCGCCTGAAGCATTTTGGTCATGCCTTCCAAACGCGAGGCAAGGTTCACCACGGGACCGAAGACGGTCACTTTCACTTGGTCGACAGTGCCGATCTTGCCGGCGACGGCTCGGCCGGTCGCCACGCCGATGCCGGCATGGAATCCGGTCGTGGCCTCGAACTCGGTCCGGACGGCCAGCGCCGCGCGGCAGGTTCGCAGCACGGAGTCTTCTTGCGGCAGCGGCCAACCCCAGAACCCCATCGCGGCGTCGCCCTGGAAATCGCCGACCACGCCGCCCTCTTGGCGGATGTGATGCGTCATCACGCCCAAGGCGGTGCTCACGCGCTGCAACAGGCCGAGCAAATCGCCGGCCTGCCGCTCCGACTCGCGCGAGAAACCGCGCAGGTCGCAAAACATCACCGAGACCTCGGTCTCGCGGGGCGCCAGCACGATCTCCGGGTCTTCGATGGCCAGCGTATCGAGCACCACCGGCGAGAAAAACTGGCTCAGCGTGGTATGCTGATGTTCCAGCAAGCGCATTTGCCGCAACGAACTGAGCATGGCCGCCACGAGTTCGGTGAACTTCACATCTTCGCGCAGATCGGATGGATCGGACGAGGGCGTCATGCCGCTCTGCTCGACGTTGAACCGCCCGGCCACATAAAGCCCCCAGCCGGGACACGACCGGCCCAAAACCGGAGTGCAAAAGGCCCAGTCGAACGTATCGCTGGCGGTAAACGAGTCGGGCGCGGCGATTTCGGCGCCCCGCCACACATGCAGGACGCTTTGCCGCTGGCGCAGCG
>CAYMQL010000255.1:0-4820 GCA_964392255.1 uncultured Planctomycetaceae bacterium
TGGCTGAGGATGTACAAGTCGCGTCGAACGCAGCGACGGCGACCGACCGGCAAGCGGATACCGACGTGAATCAGCGGCCCGAGGCCGTGCCGGATGCGTTGGCCGCGGATCTTCGATTCCCAGCTTCGGTGGTTTCCGATCTTTCTCTGCCGGAACAACTCACAAGCCAATCCGGTTATTACGTCAACCAGACGGGGACTGTTCCTGTTGCCGCTGATTCGCACGAGGTTTCTGAGGAGCGGACCGCAATTTTGTCGCCGCCGAACGCTAGCGGCCCCGAGTCGGTAGAACCGGCAGGCAAGCTTGGGGCCCAAGCGGTCGAAGCGTCGAAGGCCGGCATCGTGGAGATTTCGCAAGGCAGCGTTCCGAGCGCAACGCCGCAATCGCTCCAACGTCTGCCGGAGGTTGTGGCCCACGTACCGTCGTTGCTCCACGCCGTTCCTCAATACGATGTTCAAACCACGGTCGAGCCGCACTATCTCGATACGAGCCGACGCGACCAAGATGCAAAGACGGCGGTGTCGCCGCAAGAACAACAAGTGGTAGACGACTCTTGGCAAGAGCCGCTAGCCCTGCTGGAAATGCTCGACGATTTGGCGTCGTCCGGACCGACGCGCGATTGGGCCGTCGAGGTGATTCGCCATGTGCGGGCTCTAACGGCGGCGTCGGCCTCGGGCGCCGAAGCCTCGAAGGCGGCCCTCGAACGCTTGCTGGAACTTCAGAACCAGGCAAAGACGCTTTCTGCAAAGCTTCGCGAGAAGGATGCACAGCATTTACGGAGGGCCAGCCTTGCGCTCGGACGGCGGCTCGACGTGTGGCAAGTCGTGGCGCAACTAGCCGAGCCGCTGCCGGACAAGCCGCCTGCGACAACGGCCAATCCGCACAAGCTGGCGTTGTGTCTGGCCGAGCTCGATTCGTTGACGGCCGATTCGCCCGCAGGCCAGGCTTGGCGGAACTATCTGCTGCTCGACGCATTGCGGCAGTCGACCGCGAAGTCGCCGCAGGACGAAAAAATTGCGACGCAGCAACTGGCCCAACAGGTGCTCGATCGGCTTACGGCGACCCCACTGACGCCCGACCAGCACGAGTTTATTGCGAGCGGTCCGGTGGCGGCGTTGCGATCGGAACTGCGTCGCTGGGCGGCCGAGCCGGTCGGCGCCGCGTCGTTGCTTCGCGACATCGAGACCTACGAGCGCAGCAATATGCCGAGCGATGCCCGCCGGCTGGCGATGGATTATCAGCATCTGGCCGTTTCGTCGCTCGAGGCGAGGCGCGAATTGGCCGCTCGCGTGGACCGCCACTATCGCAGCGCCAACGTTCGCATCGCCGTGACCGAAGAGTTGCTCAACCAGTTGATTCCGCAGCGCGATTTGGAGTATGCGCCGGTGGTCGATACGGTGCTGGGGCGGCCGGTGCGGGGCGAAAGCCTGATGGCTACCGAGGTGGCGCTGCGCATGACGCCCGACCCCGCCCGGGTACGCATGGTGTTGGAGGTGACGGGCAAGATCGCGTCGGCCACGACCGCCGACGCCGGGCCGGCGCGTTTTCACAACCAAAGCGATTCCTATTATATCGCGCGGAAGCCGCTGGAAATCGACATGCGGGGCATCACCGTTTGGCCGGTTGAGGTCGGCGTCGACAACCAGACCCGAATTGAAGGCGTCGACACGCCCTTGGACGGCATTCCGTTGATCGGGTCGATCGGCAAGTCGGTGGCCAAGATGCAGGCCGAGCAAAGCAAGTCGGCCGCCAATCGCGAGGTGCGCCAAAAACTGGCGACGCAAGCACGGCAGCGGGTCGACGACGAGGCTCGGCAGCGTCTGACCGAGGTTGCCGCCCGAATGAACGAGCGGGTGTTCGACACGCTGACTTCTTTGTCGCTCGATCCGCAGATGCTCGCGGCCGAGACCAGCGAAAAGCGGTTTATGATGGAACTGCGGCTGGCCGGCGAAGATCAGTTGGGCGGGCATACGCCGCGGCCTTGGGCCCCCGGCGACAGTCTGGCGAGCGTGCAGTTGCACGAGTCGGTGCTGAACAACGGCATCCAACGGCTGCAACTCGACGGCCGCACGTTCGCCCTGCCTGAACTGTCGCAACACGTCGCCTCGCGGCTGAATCGCCCCGACGCCTGGGAGATCAATCCCGAATGCGCCGACGTGAAGATCACCTTTGCGGCAAAAGACGCCGTGACGGTGCGATGCGAAGAGGGGCGGTTGTTGCTGACGCTTTCGATCGCCAAGCTCAGCAAATCGCCGCACCATCGGAAAAACTTCCAAATTCAAGCATTTTATAAGCCCAAAGTCGAAGGCCGTTCGGCCGAGTTGGTTCGCGACGGGGTCATTCGCCTGCCGAAATCGCAAGGGCCGCAAATCGTGTTGCGGGGTATTTTCGCCCGGGCGCTCTCGGCCAACAACTCTTGGGGACTCGTGCCCGAGCAGATCGTCAACGAGCCGAAACTACGCGGCACGTCGATCACGCAGTTTGTGATCGACGACGGATGGATCAGCGTTGCGCTGGGCCCGCAACGGCCGGTGGAGACGACCGCTCGCCAACCCCGCCGGGGCGTTTGGTAGTCGGGACAGACGGGAAGACTGTCCTCAAGAGACAATCCTACGCATCGAAGCGGATTTCGAGGATTTCAAACTTTAAAGTCCCTTGCGGAACGGCAATCTCGACCCGGTCGCCGATCTTCTTGCCGACCAGGCCTTGGGCCAAGGGGCTGCTGATAAGTATTTTGCCGCTGTCGTAGTCCTCTTCGCCGGCGCCGACGAGCGTGAACTCCTCTTCGTCGCCGAAACTGAGGTCCTTCACGCGGACCGTCGAGCCGAAGGCCGCCTCGTCTCTTGGAAACTGTGCGGGATCGACCAGCACGGCCCGCGAAAGCTTGTCGCGGATTACGTTGATGCGGGCCTCCATGATGCCGCGGCTTTCCTGGGCGCCGTGATATTCGGCGTTTTCGCTCAGGTCGCCTTCGGCGCGGGCTTTGGCCAGCCGCTCGAGAATTTTCGGCAACTCGACGGTATGGAGATGATCCAGGTCGGCTTTCAGCTTATCGTAGCCGGCGCGGGTCATGAGGATGCGTTCGGACATGGATCACCGCTGCGACAAAAAAATGAGAGGGAGAGACCGAGCAGCGGCGTGGGGAACGAACCGCGTTTTGCGGTGATTTTGACTTTCGCCCTTTTTTGCTCTGCCGGGCCGGAAATGAACAACCACGCAGCCGCCGGCGCCAAGTGCGGCCGCAGCCCACACGTGCCGGCTCTCGCACCGCGTTCCGATCGTCCCATCTTACCGCAGGGGTGCAGGTTCTCGCAACCCCTCGCGCACGCCGCGTAGCGGGCCGGTTTGAGTCGGAGATTGCCGGCCGGGAAAGCTAGGCAGGCAAATTGTCCGCTGAAAAGCGTGCCGAAATTGCCCAAAAAGCAGCGCAGGCCAGGTGGAATAGGTTTAAGAAACGAGTGCCTCCAGACGTCTCTCCAAATCACGGACGGGCGTAAAATACCACTCTCTTCCGATTTTCATCGCTTCGAGCAGTCCCCGATCGCGCAAATTCAGCAGGTCGCTTCTGGCCGTTTGATAAACGACGCCATGGCTGTTTTTGTGCGATTCAATGGTGTATCGCTGCTGGGGATGACGAAGTGCGTGTCCGATCAAGGCACGCTGCCGATGATTTAGAATCTCAATTCCTCTTAATCTAGCTTCCGTCTGTTGAATGCTTTTCGTCTTCCGTACTATGTATTCGTGTAATTCAGCGATAGATTTTTCAATGATCTGCAAATGGTAGCGAATGAAATAGGTTAAGTCATTATCATCGGTCTCCGTATAAAGAAACGCCCTTCCATACCGCATGGGAGCTTTTCGTATCGTGTGTGAAATCGAGACAAATTCGAAAAGCCAGTAATTGTGCCGAAGCATCGACCAATAAAACAGAGCGCGGGCTGTCCGACCGTTGCCATCGACGAATGGATGGTCGTATGCCAACCAAAAATGCAGGATAATTGAGCGTATTGCAGGATGAATGAAGTCTTCGGGAATATCTCCATTGGCAAAACGGCACATTTGTTCCATTCGTGATTCGAGTTCGCCGGCTAAGGGCGGGTCATGAAATGTCGTTCCATAGGCATCTTCAACTCTCACATTTTCATCATCACGACGGAATCGGCCCGCCGCAGTGGGATCATCGAGGGTGTCCCTTGTAACGATCTCATGGATGTGGAATACCAGCTCTTTGGTAAGCGGGGCGTTTCTGAGCTTTCCAATTTCTTTCATCGCGTAAAAGTTATTCAAGATCATGCGTTCGCTTCGATCGCGCGGAGTGCGGCCAGTGCGAATCATCTCCTTGGCAATCAATCGTGTGGTAACGGCGCCTTCAAGCTGACTGGACGTAATTGCCTCGTCGATCAATGATCCGATGTAATACTGATCGCGGGTGTTCGGGTTCGTGATTTGCTCAGGCATTTGGATGAGACCGCCCGCGCCGAGATCAATTTGATGCAACACCTGTGGACTTGGATCGGTGAGCAGATAGACGAACGGAACCCCTTTTTTGTCCGGAAGCGGCAGCTTCTTGTAGAGCGACGTGCGACGGAACTTAATGGCCCACCACCATTCTTCAATCGTCAGGTCGCCAACGGGTTTGCGAAAGCGGAACTTGTCCCAGTGTGAATAATGCCCGTCAACCATCGGGCTATCGGTAGCGGCAAGGATTTCTATCCCCCTTTGCGGCTGGTCTAGAATTTGCTTTAAAAAAGAGTCGAAAGAGGGGGGGGTGGCTGGAATTCTCATAGACAAAGCCCTCCGGCTTCCTGGGCTAAGCTAAT
>CAYMQL010000256.1:0-4804 GCA_964392255.1 uncultured Planctomycetaceae bacterium
CGGGTTTGCCGGGACACCTGCATTGGCACATCGTTCCCCGCTGGATCGGCGACACGAATTTTATGCCCGCCATTGCCGGCGTTCATACGATTCCGCAGTCGCTCGAAGCCCTGTGGGAGTTGTTGACCGCGGAACTGAAAAACCAATAGTCGCGGCTGCGAATGGAATGGAGTTTTTTAGTTTTCAGTAATCAGTTGTCAGTTATCAGTTCTTGGTTGTTGGCAGTCAAAAAAGACAACGCTAACCACTATCCACTAGCCACTAGCCACTAGCCACTAACCACTAGCCGCCCCCCCATGTCCGACGTTCCTTCCGAAAGCGAACCGATTCCGCAAAACCAGCCGTTCACGATCGAGGTGGCCGAACGGGTGCGTCGGCTGCCGCCGTATCTGTTTGCGCAGATCAACCGATTGATGTACGAGAAGCGTCGTGCGGGGGCCGACGTGATCGACTTGGGCATGGGCAACCCGGGCGACCCGCCGCAAGATATTGTGATCGAAAAGCTGGCCGAAGCGGCCCGGGACCCGAAGAATCACGGTTATTCGCCCGCCCAGGGCATCCTCAGCCTGCGGCGCGAGGCGGCGGCCAAGTATTTCAAGCATTACGGCGTGCGGCTCGATCCGCAGCGTGAATTGATCACTTGCCTCGGCTCGAAGGAAGGTTTCAGCCACATGTGCCTGGCTTTGGTCGGACCGGGCGATACGGCCATTGTGCCGGCGCCGTCGTATCCGGCCCATTTGTACGCCGTGGCAATGGCGGCCGCCAACGCAATTCTGCTCGAGGTATTCGACAGCGCGAAGCTGCTGAGCAACATCGACTACACCTGCCGACATCTGGTGCCGACGCCGAAACTGCTGGTGGTCAACTTCCCGCACAACCCCTCAACAACAGTCGTCGAGCCCGAGTTCTACGTCGAGGTGGTGAAACTGGCAAGGCGTTATGGCTTCATGGTCATCAGCGATTTGGCCTATGCCGACGTGACGTTCGACGGCTACAAGACGCCGAGTTTTTTGGCTGCGCCGGGTGCGATCGACGTGGGCGTCGAGTTCACGACAATGAGCAAGGGTTACAACATGGCCGGCTGGCGGGTCGGTTTCGCCGCCGGCAACGCAGAGATGCTCCGCGCGCTGTCGACCATCAAAGGCTACTACGATTACGGCATGTTCGCGCCCATTCAGATTGCCGCCATCATGGCTTTGCGCCACACCGACGCGGCGGTCGAGGCCCAGGCGGCCGTATATCAGCAGCGGCGCGACGTGCTATGCGCCGGCCTGGAGCGCATCGGCTGGCCGGTCGAGCGACCCAAGGCCAGCATGTTCGTCTGGGCGAAAATACCTCAGCCCTGGGCGTCGCAGATGACCTCGTTCGACTTCGCCATGAAGCTGCTCCAAGACGGCGACGTGGTCGTCAGCCCCGGCGCGGGCTTCGGACCGTCCGGCGAAGGCTACGTCCGCATGGCGCTGGTCGAAAACGAAAATCGGCTGCGTCAAGCAGTGCGGCAAATTGGCCGGTGCTTGGGGAAATAGAAAAGACTCGTCTTTCCGTAAAATTGGCAAGACCGAGGGAACTGTGCGTTTTTCGGCCTAACTTTGGGCCGAGCATGGGTAGGTCTCTATTTCAACCGCATGGATGATGGAATAGAATGGATCGTAGGGATGAATTGAGCTTTCGGAGTACTTCTCGATGGCGACTTTGGCAGATTTGACGGCGTTCGATCGCGGCACTGACCCGATCCTCGAACTGTTTAGCGTCGAACAGGCCCGGGCGCTGACGGCCTACCGCGGCGACAAGTCGTTGCATGCTCGCATCGAGGAATTGGCCTGCAAAAACACGGAAGGCGAACTCACCGAATCCGAGCGAGCCGAATACGAAGGCTATATTCAGGCGAATAAGTTTATCGCCATTCTTCAGGCAAAGGCCCAAAAGCTGCTTGACAACCGCCTGCCCGCATGAACGACGCCAAGCGAGATCAGGTTCGCCTTCGGGCGAATGCGCGTTGCGAGTATTGCGGGCTGCACCAAGACCAATCGCCCTTGGCGGCCTTGCACGTCGAGCATATCCTTCCACGAAAGCACGGCGGGAGCGACGATCTGGAGAACCTCGCCCTGGCCTGCATTGACTGCAACTTGCGCAAAAGCAGCAATGTGGCGGGCTACGATCCTGAAACGGGCAGCCTGACCGAACTGTTTCATCCAAGGCGTCAAAAATGGCAAGAGCATTTTGTGCGACGCGGAGCTTGGATCGTCGGCCTTACGGCAATCGGCCGGACAACCGTCGAGGTGCTGCAACTCAACGCCGAAGAGCGACTGCAATTGCGTGCCGCATCCGGCCTGTAAACATTCAGGTCCTTCAGCTCTCGCGTCGGGCAGGTTACGCCAGCATGGCCCGGAACTGGCCGAAGAGGTAGTCGCTGTCGTGCGGGCCGGCGCTGGCCTCGGGGTGATACTGCACGCTGAAGGCGGGCAGGCTGCGGTGGCGGATGCCCTCGATCGTGTCGTCGTTCAGGTTCAGATGGGTCACTTCCAAGTCGTCGGGCAGCGTGTCGGGTTGGACCGCGAAGCCGTGGTTTTGCGTGGTGATTTCCACACGGCCGCTCTGCCGGTTCATCACCGGCTGGTTCGCCCCGCGGTGGCCGAACTTCAGCTTGTAGGTTTTCGCGCCGCAGGCCAGCGCGAGCAGTTGATGGCCCAGGCAAATGCCGAAGATGGGCTTCTTGCCCAACAGGTTGCGGATCGTTTGCTGGGCATAATCGAGCGGTTCGGGATCGCCGGGCCCGTTGGAGAGGAACACGCCGTCGGGCCGCTCGGCCAACACGTCGTCGGCCGTGGCCGTGCCCGGCAAGATCGTCACACGGCAGCCCATGCTGAACAGGTGCCGAGCGATGTTCCACTTCATGCCGTAGTCCAAGGCGACCACATGCGGCGCATCCGGGCCGGGCTGGGCGTAGTCGATCGCTTGCAGCTTGGCCCAGGAGCTGAGGGCCTCGGTCCAGGCGACGGACTTTTCGGGGATCACCTCGCGAATCAGGTCGCGGCCGACCAAGCCGGGACTAGCCTGGGCCTTGGCCACGAGCCGAGCGTCGTCGAGATCGGCGGTCGAGAGCACGCCCTTCATGGCCCCGCAAGTCCGCAGGCGGCGGACCAGGGCGCGGGTGTCGATGCCTTCGATGCCGACGATGCCCCAGTCTCTGAGATAGCCGTCCAGGTCGCCGTTTGCGCGAAAGTTGCTCACGCGACGGCTGTTTTCGCGGACGATGAATCCGGCCAGGTGCGGCTTGCGGCTTTCGACGTCCTCGGCGTTCACTCCGTAGTTGCCGATCTCGGTGTAGGTCATCGCCACGATCTGGCCGCGATAGCTCGGATCGGTCAGAATCTCTTGGTAGCCGGTCATCGAGGTGTTGAAGCAAACCTCGCCGTCGACCTCGCCGGCGGCGCCGAAAGCCGTTCCGGTGAAGATGGTTCCGTCTTCCAAGGCAAGTTTGGCAATCGGCGGCATGATGGGCTCGATCTCCGAGGACCAGTAAAGTCTGGCGGCACTGTGACCCGATAGAGCTACTAATGGCTGCGGGTCTCCGGAGCGGCGATCGTCACCGATTCGTCCATCCGGGCAGCCACAAGTGAGGGTTCTTGTACCGGCGAGCAAGTCCCCTCATTTTTTTATGCGCCCGCCGAAATCTAGATGTATTCTAGCGACAAGTCCGGCCGGCGGCTAGTTATGGGATTTGCGGTGAAAATGCGTGAAAGAAAAAGGGTGGGAAGAGTGTGAAGACATAAAGGCAGGCGGAGTTGGTTTTGCGGGCTATAGAATGTCCGAAAAACCATGCCGGATAGCCGTGAGCTAAAAGCTCCCGGAATATGCCTGAATGCAGCGTCGCCCTCCATGGGAATTGCCGGGATTTCTTGCCGCATCGGGGGGGCGGCTGTTCGGTTGCGTTTCTTGGGCGGCAAGTCGATAATAGACTTAGAGCCTGTTAAAAGACGGCCTGGCGGCCTGCATCCGCGTCTGGCGGCCCGGGCCTCGCTTTTCAAAAAGCCGCGGGCTTTTCTTCTGGATTATTCTCGGAGTGGAGGGACGTTGGATGTCGGTCGATTTTGCCGTTGTTCCGGTGGCGGGGCGAGGCACCCGCCTGTTGCCGCTGACAAAAAGCCAGCCGAAAGAAATGCTCTCGGTCGGCCGCAAGCCGGTCGTGCAATATGTGGTCGAGGAGTTGGCCCGTTGCGGAATCAACCGTCTGCTGTTTATCACCGGGCCGGGCAAAACGGCCATTGAAAACCATTTCGACATCGACGCCGAGCTGATCGCCAATCTCCGCGAGACCGGCAAGGAAGAGTTGTTGCAGGAACTGGCGTTCGAGCGCGAGGAGCTCGAGTATTTTTACACGCGGCAGCGGCGGCAACTCGGCCTGGGCCATGCCGTGTTGTGTGCCCGGCCGGTCGTCGGGCGGCAGTCGTTCGTCGTTGCGTTGGGCGATTCGATCTTGGGCCGTCACGCCCAATCGAACGTCGTGCGGACGATGATCGAAGCCTTTGAATCGCACCGGGCCGACGCGGTGATCGCACTGGAAGAGGTGCCGCGCGAAGAGGTGGTGCATTACGGCATTGCGACGCCCCGCGGAAAAACGGCCGACGTGTTCGAGCTGGCCGATCTGGTCGAAAAGCCGAGCGTTTCCGAGGCGCCGAGCAATCTGGCCGTGGCGGCGCGCTACGTGTTCAGCGAACGGATATTCGATTGCCTCGAACGGACCTCGCCCGGCAAGGGGAACGAAATTCAGTTGACCGATGCGATCCGCGCTTTGATTCGCGAC
>CAYMQL010000257.1:0-4801 GCA_964392255.1 uncultured Planctomycetaceae bacterium
CCCGACCATTTCAAGAGCTTTTTGTTCGTTTCGGTCGGGGTGATCGACTCGGGCAATTTCAAGGGCAGCGGCGCCGTCGAAGCGCTGACCCAACACTGCGAAGAATCGCTGCACCGCTACGTCGACCTCGGCCGTCGGATGGGCATGGCCTCGGCTTCCTACCTCGCGGTCGACACCGACGCCGTCGACGGCCTGGAACAGGTCTGCCTGGAAATCGCCAAGCAATTTCCCAAGGCCACTTTTTTCGCCGGGCAGCTTGTGTTCCAAAAAGACACATGGCTGCACCGCCTGCTGCACAACCAAACGGCCTACTCGCTCCAACGCCGCCTGCAATGGGCCGGCGTGCCAATGGTCATCCTGCCCACGCGGGTGCGATAGCAGACGGTCTTTTTTTCGCGTCTGCCTTGTGCTATGCTAAAAGCGCTATGACGACAAGCGTTGCAAAAATTGCCGACGAGGTCCGATCGCTTCCCAAGGCAGAGCTCGAAGAGTTCCTGGCTTGGCTGGCCGACTACGAGTTGCAGCAGTCGGACTCGTGGGACAAGGAACTGGAGCGGGACGCACAGCCCGGCGGGCGTTTGCAGAATCTTATCGATCGGGCCCGCGAGGACATTGCCGCCGGCAGGACGAAGCCTCTCGATGAAATCCTCGACAACTCCTGATTTCTGGAAGAGCTACTCCCGCCTGACGCCCGAAACGCGGGAGCAGGCAAAGAAGGCTTATCAGGTGTGGAAGAAGAATCCAAGGCACCCGTCTCTTTGCTTCAAGAAGGTGGGCCAAGTCTGGTCGCTCCGAGTGGGCAGCGGAGTGCGGGCCGTGGCCATTTTTGAGGCGGATACCTACTTCTGGTTTTGGATCGGCAGCCACGACAAGTACGAGCAGATCATCGCCGCGTGGCAGCCTTAACGTCCGCACGGAGGACTTTTCAATGCACGCGAGCACGCCGTTGACGCCGCAGCCGCGCATCTGGCTTCGCGCGGCGATCCTGGTCTTGCTTGTCGCGCTGGCCTGCATTGGAAATAGCTCTTGGCTTGCCAAAGGGGTGTTCTGTTTGGCGATGGCCGGGCTGCTGGGCACGTTTCCCCGGCCGCGTGTCAGCGCCGAGTGGTTCGAGGTCGAGTGGTTCGCGGCCTTCGTACCGGTCCGAGTCCGCCGCGTAGCCTTGGCCGACGCGATTCAGATCGAGACCGACCTGGAATCGCGAATGGGATTGGACACCGGCATTCTGCTGGCCTTTTTCATCGGGCTGTGGAACGTGCTGATGATCTGGCTGGTCGACTGGCTGGTGCCCTGGTTCGGCGGCGACTACAAAATCTGGCTGCGAACCGGCCGAGACCAGCGGATGTTGGCCTGGCAGGGCATGGGCGAAGGCCACTTTCGCCGGAATCTGGATATCCTAGAAGACATCTCCGGCCTGCCCGTCACGCGGGGATGAAAGCTAACAGCTGAAAGCCGACCGCTCCCTACGTCAGCACCGGGCAGCTATCGAACCACTCGCGATACTGCCGGCACATCCACTCGACCGAGTTCGGCGGGCCCCAGCCGCCGGATTCATAAAGCGCCAGCGGCGGCCAGCCGGGATGCTCCCAGCCGCGCTGGATCGGGTCGATGATGCTCCAGGCCAGCTCCACCTCGTCGGACCGCGAGAACAGGCTGGCGTCGCCGTGCAGAATGTCCAACAGCAATCGCTGGTAGGCCTCGGGCATGCCGCCGGTGAAGCGGTCGCGGAAGTTGAAGCTCAGGTCGGTCAGCCGCAGCTTCATGCCGGCGTCGGGCACCTTGGTTTGGAAGTGCAACTGGATGCCCTCGGCCGGCTGGACCTGAATCACCAGCCGATTCGACTCGAACGAGGCGCGAGGCCCGCCCTCGAACATCATGTGCGGGGCGGCGCGGAATTGGATGACGATCTGCGTGGTGCGGCACGACATGGCCTTGCCGCTGCGCAGCAGAAACGGCACGCCCTGCCAACGCCAGTTGTCGACGTGCAGCTTCACCACGCCGAAGGTGGCCGTTTCGCTTTCAGGCGGCACGCCCGGCTCGTCGCGATATTTGCGATACTGGCCGCGGATCGTGTCGGTAAAGACCTCTTCGGGCTTCATGATGCGGACCGACCGGAGAACCTTCACCTTTTCGTCGCGAATGGCATCGGCCTCGAACCGAGCGGGGGCCTCCATCGCGGTGAAGGTCATCAGTTGTAGCAGGTGGTTTTGGAACATGTCGCGCAGAATGCCGACCGAATCGTAATAGGCCGCGCGATGGCCCACGGTCAGGTCCTCGGCCGACGTGATTTGCACGTGGTCGATGTAGTTGCGGTTCCAGATCGGCTCGAAGATGCTGTTGGCGAACCGCAGCACCAAAATGTTCTGGACCGTCTCTTTGCCGAGGTAGTGGTCGATGCGGAAAATCTGATGCTCGGCGAAGACGTCGTGTACTCTGTTGTTGAGTTCCCTTGCGGTTTGCAGATCGGTGCCGAAGGGTTTTTCGATCACAATGCGTCGCGGGCCGCGATCTTCCTTGGCCAGTCCCGCCGCGCCGAGCCGGGCCACGGTCGGCGCGTAAAGCTGCGGCGCGATCGAAAGATAATAGACTCGCGTGTGCGGGCCGTCGCCTTCGAGTTCGTCGAGAAACTTTCCGATCGACGAGAAATCGGCCGGATTTTCGATGTCGCCGGGATGGTAGTAGATCGACGGCGCAAACTGCTGCCACAGCACGGGGTCAAAATTTTTGCCGACGAACCTGGCGGTCGTCTCGGCCAGCTTCTCGCGCCACTGGTCGTGCGAAAACTTCGTGCGCGAAAAACCCACGATCCGCGTTCCCTCGGGCAGACGTTTCTTCCGGCAGAGTTCGTACAGGGCGGGGATCAGCTTGCGGCTGGTCAGGTCGCCGGAAGCGCCGAAAATCGCGATCGTGTGGGCCATGATGGCATCCTGGGGGAAACGGTCTATCAGTCAACGCTTGTGGGCTTGGGCGGTCTCGCCTTGGTGGTTTTCGGCAATTATACATGCCTTCTCCGCAGTACATACAGACCGTTTGTTCCCAACGCAGCGGGCGTTGTCTTGCTGCCGGGGGGTGCGCATGCCCTTAAAACGAAGCGTTCCAGAGCCTCTTCGGGCCTGTAAAAGGCCGAGTAAAATGGTATGGTTCAAGAGCCCACACGGCAAAGTGGACAGTCCCATTTTCGCTGACACGAAAATTGGGACAGTCTCCCAGATGACAGACGTTAGCCGCGAAGCAGCGAGGAAGATATTGTGTTTTTGGCGGTGATGGAACCTCACGGAACGGCGCTGCTTCTGTTGGCCCTGGGGCTGCTGATCGCCTCCAGCGCGATGTTCAGTCGGCAGATCGACCGATTGGGCGTGCCGATTGTTTTGTTGTTTCTCGTCTTGGGCATGCTCGGCGGATCCGAGGGCCTGGGTGGAATCGTCTTCAGCGACTACGGCTTTGCCGTGCGCGTCGGAACGATCTACCTCGTTCTGATTCTGCTCGACGGCGGCATGAATGCGTCTTGGGGCGCGGTCCGCCGCGTGATCGTCCCGGCGGGCATGCTGGCCACCTTGGGCGTCGCGCTGACGGCCGGTTTGGTCGCCCTGTTCGGACGCCTGCTCGGTCTTGCCTGGATCGAAGCGTTGCTGCTGGGCGCGGTCGTTTCGTCGACCGACGCCGCCGCCGTGCTGGCCGTGCTGCGCGGGGGCCGCCTCAGCCTGAAACCCCGCGTCGGCAACACCCTCGAGGTCGAATCCTGCATCAACGACCCGATGGCCGTGATCCTCACGGTCTCGATGATCGAAGTGGCCAAGTCGCCCGACGCACTGCGATGGACCCTGTTGGCGAGCGTGCCGCTGCAACTTGCCGTCGGCACGGCCATCGGCGTTTTTCTCGGATTCCTCGGCCTGCGCCTGATCCGCGGCGTTCGGCTGCCGACCGTCGGACTGTATCCTGCGCTGACGCTCGCGCTGGCCTTCTTGTCGTTTAGCGTCGCCACGCTGTTGGAAGGCAGCGGTTTGATGAGCGTCTACTTCACCGGCCTGGTACTGGGCAATGCGACGCTGCCCTACAAGAGCGGACTGACGCGCGTCCACGAATCTCTGGCTTGGCTCAGCCAAATTGCGCTGTTTTTGATGCTGGGCCTGCTCGTGTTTCCCTCGCAGCTTCTGCCGGCGGCGGGCATCGGTCTCGGCGTGTCGCTGTTTCTTGCATTTATCGCCCGCCCGCTGGCCGTCATGGCCTGCCTGCTTCCGTTACGCTATCCCGCGCACGAAATCGCTTACATAAGCTGGATTGGGCTGCGCGGGGCGGTGCCCATTATTTTGGGCGCGTTTCCAGTGCTTGCGCAGGTTCCCGGGGCGGATCGCGTGTTCAATTTGGTCTTCTTCATCGTCGTGTTCAGCAGCATTCTGCCCGGCGCAACCATCCGCCAGGTGACGCGCTGGCTGGGGCTTGCGGTGCCCGAAAAACCGAGCCCCGGCGCCGTGCTGGAAATCAACTCGGCCCACCCGCTGAACGCCGAAATCGCGTCGTTTCTGATCGATCCGGCCGCTTCGGTTTGCGAGGCGTCGCTTTCGCAAATCCAGCTACCCGACGACGCGGCCGTGATGATGATTGTGCGCGGCAGCGAACTGGTCGCCGCGCGCGGGCAAACCGTGCTTTATCCCGGCGACCACGTCTATGTTTTTTTCCGTTCGCCCGACCGCCGCTACATCGAACTGTTGTTCGGCCGGCCGGAGAGCAGTTGACGTTCTGCGGCGTGCCGCCCGACCGCGGCCGCAGGGCCCCGAACCTTAGCGGTCGTCCTTGAGCAGCT
>CAYMQL010000258.1:0-4772 GCA_964392255.1 uncultured Planctomycetaceae bacterium
CAACACCTGAGGCGTCGGCGCATAGGCCTCTTTGCACGCTTCGCACAACTTGCGCACCAGCCGCTGGTTGACGACCGCAGTGACCGCCTTGGCGAACTCGTCGGCGGGCACGCCCAGCACCAGCACCCGCAAAAGCGCCTCGGCCGCGTCCTTGGCTCGCACCGTGCCGATCAGCATTCGATCGGATTCGACCTGTTCGCACATCGCGCGAACCGTGTCGGCGTTGACCAGATCGCGCACCACAACCACGTTCGGCTCGGTGCGAAACACCCGGGGCAGCACGTCGATGGGCGATTCGCCGCTTAGGGTGTTGTAGGTCGTGACCGGCACGTTTTCCACCGGCGGATAAGGTTTCGCTTCATCCTCGACGGTGGCGAACTCGCGGGTATAGCGGTCGCACGAGTGGAGCACCACGTCGGTCGTGGTTCGCAGCCCGCCGCTCGGCGGCGCCGAGAGCAGTACAAAACCCTTCGGCGCGTCGAGCAATTCCCGAAACTGCTCCTGGAGCTTCGCCCGCATGCCCAACTCGTCGAGCGTTTTGAAACTGATCTTCTGCTCTTCGAATTGCAGAACGAGTCGTTCGCCGGCGGGCGTGCCCTGCGAAAGGAAACTGACCGCGTAATCGTTCGACTTGTACTGCGCGGTGAAGACGCCCTGTTGGCGGTTCTGGCGGTCTTTGGGGTTCAGACCGCACAGCGTTTTGAGCGATTCGAGGGCGGCGTCGCCGCTTTCGCGATCGAGGTCGTCGCGGGCGATCCATACGCCGTCGATCATCGTACGCATCGACACGCTCTGCTGCGTGTAATCGAGCATGATCGCCGAGGCGCGGATCGAAAGCCCATCGGCCAGAACCTGCCGCGCCGCCAAAAATCCGGGGGTTTGCCGGGCCAACAATAGCCGGGCGTTTTCGGACCGTTGGTCGGGGCCGCCGCGGGCCAGAAGCTTCACCGGCGAACCCGCCTCGGCGGGGTCGCGCCGCTCGACCGAAATCTTCATGCCCAGCTTGTTCAAGTGCGTGGCCGTCCAAAAGCGAAGGTGTTCCGCGGTGAGTACGCGACGATCGTTGTCGACCTTCTGGTTCCGATGGACGACGTAGAGCAGCAGCGGCACAAGATAGGCCAGAACCAACAGCCCGAACCCGACCCAATAGAACGGAATCATCCAGCTAATCACAAAGGCTGCCACAAAGCTGCCGAAGAGAATCGCATTCCAGCGGGCGTAGTTTAGCTTCAGGTCCTGGCCGTCGGTGCTGGCCCAGTCGGTCGTGTAGACCCAAGCCAGGAACACAAGCCAGTTGGCGAGAATTTTAATCCAACTCAGGCAGAAGCCCGGTCCGCGAAAATCCTGGCCCAGCGGTTGGCCGGCCGCGGCATCGGCGGCAAGTGCAACCCCGGCGGCCAATGCGGTCGCAAGAATCGCGGCCGCGGCCATCGCCGCCGCACGGATCAGAGGACCACGCCGGTTGTTTCTCGGACGGTCTGAAATCATAGTATTCCCCATCGCCGGTCACAGCATCGCGGATTCTTTCAACGTGATTCCCTTCAGCGCCATCTTCAGAGATTCGGGGTTCGGGGCCACCTCGAACGCCGTGGCCCGATCGATCATCTCCCGCTCCACCAGATCGCGCAGACTCATCGTAAAGTCCTGCATGCCCTCTTCCTTGCCGATGCGGATGGCGTCGGCCAGCTTTTCGTCCTCGCTGTTCAACAGCAACTTGCGAATCGTGGGCGAGAAGGTCATGATTTCGCACGTCGGAACGCGGCCCACGCCCGGCTTGATCGACGGCAGCAGCTTTTGGGCGATAATCGCCTTCATATTGAAGGCCATCGCACTGCGCAGGGCCGAGTGCATCTCTTGCGGGAACAGGTCCAAAATACGGCCGATCGTACTGGGCGCGGTCGAGGCGTGAATCGTTCCAAACACCAGGTGGCCCGTCTCGGCCGCCTGGATGGCCGTCTCGAACGTTTCGCGGTCGCGCATTTCGCCCACCAGCATGACGTCGGGGTCTTCGCGGACCGCGTGCTTCATGCCGATCCCGAAGTCTTTGACGTCCATGCCAATCTCGCGCTGGTTGATAAAGCACATGTCGTCGGTAAACGTGAACTCGATCGGGTCTTCCAGCGTGAGGATGTGCTTGCGGTAGCGATGGTTGATCCAGTCGATCATCGAGGCGATGGTCGTGCTTTTGCCCGAGCCGGTCACGCCCGCCAAAAGAATCATGCCTTGGCTGTGTTTGCACAGCTCGGACAGCCCGGGCGGCAGAAAGAGGTGCTCGAAGTCGGGGACGACGTTGTTGACGCGCCGGGCGACCAGCCCGACGTTGCCCAACTGCTGCAACACATTGACGCGGAACCGCCAGCGTTTGCCGTCCAGGTCAATCGTGTGGGCGAAGTCCACTCCGCCGTCCTCGTCGAAAATCCGCTTGCGGCGCTCTTGCAGCTCGAGCATGGGGAAGATCAACCGCACCATTTCTTCCGTGTCGATCGGGCCGCGGTTCAACGGCCGCAGCGAACCGTGGACGCGGACAAAGGGGGCGCTGCCCACCTTCAGGTGCAAGTCGCTGCCTTCCAACTTCACCAGCGCGCGAAACAGCTTGTCGATTTCCAGGTCTTGCCGCTTGGCGAGAAAACGTTGCCGGTCTTGGTCGGAAACAGCCATAGTCAGGATTTCTCGTGAACACTCGTCAATCGCACCGGGACGCCCCGGGCTTGCATCACGCGCTTGGTTTCTTCGATCGTGTATTGTCCGTAATGGAAGATGCTGGCGGCCAACGCGGCGTCGGCCCCGCCGATCAGGATGGCGTCGGCCAAATGGTCGGGACAGCCGGCCCCGCCGCTAGCCACCACGGGGATCGACACCGCGTCGCTCACAGCGCGGGTGATCTCCAGATCGTAGCCGTCGCAAGTGCCGTCGGCGTCCATCGAGGTCAGGACGATTTCGCCTGCCCCCAACCGTTCGACCTCGCGGGCCCAGGCCACGGCCTCAAGCCCGACGCCGATCCGGCCTCCGTTGATATGCACCTCCCAGAACTCTGTTCCGTTTTTGATGACTCGTTTCGGGTCGATGTTCACCACAATGCACTGGCTGCCGAACCGACGCGCGGCCTGACGGACGAAGTCGGGATTGCGGCAGGCGGCCGAATTGATCGACACTTTGTCGCACCCGGCGCTCAGCAGGGCGCGGATGTCGTCGATCGTGCGGATTCCGCCGCCCACGGTCAGCGGCATAAAAATCACCTCGGCGGTCCGCCGCACCACGTCGAGGATAATGTCGCGCCCCTCGTGGCTGGCGGAGATGTCGAGGAAGACTAACTCATCGGCCCCCTCTCGCTCATATCGCTCCGCAACCTCGACCGGGTCGCCGGCGTCGCGGAGATTGACGAAATTCGTACCTTTTACGACCCGGCCCCGGTCCACGTCGAGGCAGGGAATCACCCGTTTAGCGAACATCAAATCTATGGTAATTGCGACAATCAGTCCGGTCAACACCCCCCCATCGCAAGAAGTGGCCCACACTGGCATTGTGTAGGGGGGGCAGCGTAAACAACATCGCCCCGTCGGCCGGTCCGAAAAGTGCCTCATAGATCGCAACAGCACACCGGTTCCGGCAGTCCGTCCCGCGTAGGGACTGTCCCAATTTTCGTGTCAGCAAAAATGGAACTCTCCCCTTTGCCGTGGATTTCGCGGGCTGGGGATTACCTGACACAAAATTCCGTACAGTCCCCCAACCGGCACCGGAAGTTGGCGCAAGACATTTGTCTTTCGTTCTCATATTTTGCGGATACACTTGTAATCGACTGAGCGTATGGTAGCCTTGCCGTTTATGAACGCTAAAACTTCTTTCCATGAGTCGTATCGGCTGGCCAGAGAACGATATGCCGAATTCGGCGTGGACACAGACGCTGCTTTGGAACGGTTGGCGAAAATTTCCATCTCCATGCAATGCTGGCAAGGAGATGACGTGGCCGGTTTCGAAGGCGTTGGCGGCTTGAGCGGCGGCGGGATCATGGCCACCGGCGACTATCCCGGCCGCGCCAGAAACGCCGATGAGCTTCGCGCCGATGCCGCCGAGGCATTTCGCCTCATACCGGGCAAACATCGCTTCAGTCTGCACGCCATCTATTTGGAGCATGACGGCAAACCGGTCGAGCGAAACGAGGTGGCGCCTGAGCATTTTCGACGCTGGATGGATTGGGCGGCGGATTTAGGCGTCGGTTTGGACTTCAACCCCACTTTCTTCTCACACCCCAAGGCCGCCGACGGTTTTACTTTAGCGCATCGCGACCAGGGCGTCCGCCGATTCTGGATCGAACACGGCATCGCCTGCCGCAAAATTGGAGAGGCGTTCGGCCGCAGATTAGCCTCGCCCTGCATAACCAACTTCTGGATCCCGGACGGCTATAAGGATGTAACCATCGACCGAAAAAGACCGCGCGAGCTTCTCACAAACGCGCTGGATGAAATATTCTCCCCAGCCATGGATCCAGCGTTCAACCGCGACTCCGTCGAAAGCAAGCTGTTCGGCATCGGTTCCGAAACATACGTGGTTGGTTCGCATGAGTTCTATCTCGGGTATGCAATTGTCAACCGGAAGCTGCTGTGCCTTGATGCCGGCCACTTTCACCCCACTGAAACCATTTCCGACAAGATATCGTCCGTATTGCAGTATCTCAACGAAATACTGCTGCACGTCAGCCGCGGCATCCGATGGGACAGCGACCACGTGGTTGCATTGACCGACGACCTGAGGGCTATAGCCGAGGAAATTGTCCG
>CAYMQL010000259.1:0-4760 GCA_964392255.1 uncultured Planctomycetaceae bacterium
ACCAGCGGTCGCCCGTGCGATGGTGCTCGGCGTGCAGAATGCGATACATGACCGGGTCGCGCAGGTTGAGGTTGGGCGAGGCCATGTCGATCTTCGCGCGCAGCGTGCGCGAGCCGTCGGGGAATTCGCCGGCCCGCATCCGCTCGAACAGGTCGAGGTTTTCTTCGACCGAGCGGTCGCGATAGGGGCTGTTGCGGCCGGGCTCGGTCAGCGTGCCGCGATGCTGGCGCACTTCGTCGGCGTTCAAGTCGCAGACGTAGGCCTTGCCGGCCTTGATGAGTTGCACGGCCCATTGGTAAATCTGCTCGAAATAGTCCGAGGCGTAGTAGAGCCGGTCCTGCCAATCGAAGCCCAGCCAGCGAACGTCCTCCATGATCGAGTCGACGTACTCGACCTCTTCTTTGCAGGGATTGGTGTCGTCGAACCGCAGGTTGCACAGGCCGCCGAACTCCTGGGCGATGCCGAAATTCAGACAGATCGACTTGGCGTGGCCGATGTGCAGGTATCCGTTCGGTTCGGGCGGAAACCGGGTGTTGACCCGGCCGCCGTGCTTGCCGGTGCGATTGTCCTCCTGGATGATCGCGCGGATGAAGTCGGTCGAAGAAGGGGCGGGGCTTTCGGTGCTCATGGTTTGCTATTCCGTTTACTCGCACTTGGTGGGGTTTGGCCGATTGTCTCGGCACGCACTTTCACATTGTAGCGATTGCCGGCTATCGGGAGAACACAATTATGAGTTTGTCAATACTCGTTCCATACGCCGCAGGCAACGGGCGCGGCCGAGGATCACCAGCGAGTCGAACAGCCCAAAGCCGACGGTCTTGCCGGTTACGGCCAGCCGCACGGGATGAATCACCTGGCCGATTTTTACCTGCCGCTGGGCGACAAACTGCTGCATCAGGGCCTCCAGCGCCGGTGCGTCGAACGGCTCGACCGCGGCCAAATCGTCGCGGAACCCGGCCAGAAGCGCGCGGCCGTCGCCTTGACGAAGATGTTTGTCGAAGGCCTTTTCGTCGTACGCCAATCGGTCGTCCGGGGTATAGAAATCGGCATAGCCCACGATGTCGCCCGCGACCTTGATGCGGTCGCCGGCGGCGGCGATGATCTTTTTTGTCGTTTCAAGCTCGTCGGCCGTCGGCGGCGAACCGATCAGCCCGGCCTTTTCGAGAAACGGCGCGACCAAGGCCAATTTCTGTTCGGCTGAAAGCATCTGAAAGTGCCGGTCTTCGAAGGCCTGGAGCTTTTTGGGGTCGAAACTGGCGGGGGCCTTGTTCACACGCTCCAACGAGAACTTTTCGATCAATTCCTGCCGCGAAAAATGCTCGGTCTTGTCGTCCAACGACCAGCCCAGCAGAGCCAGATAGTTGATAATCGCCTCGGGCAGATAGCCGACCGTCTGGTAGAAGTCGACGATCACCGGATTAAAGGCGTCGGCCTCGACGGGATGCCCGATCTGCTCGGCGATCGTTCGTCCGTGCTCGACCAGTTGGGCAAAATCGCGATTTTTGAGATATTTGTCGAGCTTTCGCTTGCTCAGCTTGTTGCGGCTGCCCGGCTCGGCGACGAAGGGCAAATGGGCGTATGCCGGGCGCGGGTAGCCGAGCGCCTCGAGCATGAAAACCTGCCGCGGCGTGTTCGACAGATGCTCTTCGGCGCGGATAACGTGCGAGATCTGAAAATCGCGGTCGTCGACCACGTTGGCCAAGTGATACAGGCAAGTGCCGTCGGTTCGCTGTACGACGTGGTCCTGCTCCCGGGCCCAATCAAACTCGACCCGGCCTCGCACAAGATCGTCGAGCGCGAGCGTGCCCTCGGTGGGCATTTTCAGCCGGACGACGGCCTGGCGGCCCTGCGATTCGAACGCGGCCCGTTGCTGCGGCGTTTCGGCCATGAAGCGGCGGCTGTAGCGGAACTGGCGTTTTTCGCGTTCGGCGGCCTCGCGCTCTTCTTGAAGCTCTGCGGGCGTGGCAAAGTCGTAATAGGCATGGCCGCCGGCCAGAAGCCTTTGGACGGCGTCCTGATAGCGATCGAGCCGCTGCGACTGATAGTAAGGCGCGAACGGTCCGCCGACTTCGGGCCCTTCGTCCCAGTCGATGCCCAGCCAACGCAGCCCGTCGAGGATCGGCTGCAACGCCTGTTGGACGTTCCGCTGCTGATCGGTGTCGTCGATGCGCAGAATGAACTGTCCGCTGTGCTGCCGGGCGAAAAGCCAATTGAACAGGGCGGTGCGAACCCCGCCGATATGCAGGTATCCGGTCGGACTGGGGGCGAATCGGGTGCGGACCATGGGAGTTTTTGATTGATGATTGATGATTGATGATTGTTGATTGATGATTGTCTTTTGTCGATAGGCTCAGCGATGAACAATCATCAATCAACAATCAACAATCTACAATCCCCAATCTACCCTGCCCGACGCTCGCGTTCCAGGCGTTCGCGCAAAAGCCGCTCTTTTAGGGCCTTCCGTTCGCCTTTGGTGAGCTTGCGTTGAACGGGGGCGAGGGGCGCGGGCACCGGCGGGGCGGCATGGGCTGCGTCGATTCGCGGTCGTGCGGCGGGGTGGATCACGACGGGTTGCTGCGGCGAATCGGCCGGCGTTGGAGATACGCGCGGCGCCTTATGCGGCAGCAGCCCTTCGGCGTCGAGAATCACGTTGCGAAGGTAGAGCAGAATGCCGGCAAGCAGCAGCCAGACGGCGACCATTTCGCTCCGCGCCAGCCACTCGATCGCTTGCGGCCCCTCGACCGGCGAGATCCACCCCAGTCGGCTGACCGTCGCCGCCATATGGGCGACGGCCGCAAGCAGCAGTGCGGCGAACGCAGATCGGCACTCGCGAACGTCGATCAAAACGCGGGAGCCGACCGCCGCCAGAAGGAATAAGTCGAGGGCCGCCCACCATAGCGTCCCGTCGCCGATCAAGGACGAACCGGTCGCTGCGGTCATCAAGTCGCGGAAGGCCTCGCGCAGATTGGCTGCCTGCGTGCCGGCCAGCACCACGCAGCACGCTGCGGCCGAAAGCCAGATGCGATAGCGGCCCTGATAGTCGTCGATGCGGTGTCGGCGGACGCTGTAGGTTAGCATTGTCGCTGCCGCCGCCCCCAAACACAAAAGCGAAGAAAGCCAAGCGTACAGACTTCCGGCGGCGGTCATGTCGAAGGCCGCGATCGGCGGCAGCCCTTCGGCGACGCGGCCGATCATCCAAACATGCCCGGCGTCGAGCGCGGCGATGGTTCCGCCGGCAAAGGCCAACAGCAGGAACAAGCTGATCCGTCGCCGCGGCGCGAGATCGAGCAGCCGCATTTGACGCACCAAGAACTCGGCGTCTCCGTAGTGTTCCGACTTGCGCGGCGATGCGGCGTCGTCCGATTCCATGCGGCAACCCGGCCAGTCGTCAGGGCCGGCCGGTTCGTCGGCCAGCAGCCGGCGGCGTCGGTCGGCGCTATAGCCGGATGGGCGGAACGAATTGGAAGCAAAAAACGACATGGCGGCGTCAATCGAGATTCAAGCGTGTCTCTATTTGGCTTCGGCACTTCGCGGCCGGCGACTCTATTGCGCCCGCGTTATCTATCCTGTTTTGCCTTGTTTTCGCATGTTTACGGCGTTTTGGTTGTTATTTTGCAACGCTGTTGCGATAGCTCAACCACAAAAGGCCGGCGATGCCTGTGTTGGTCGATGATTTTGCTTTTCTATTTTGCCCTAACTCGCTATACGACCTAGACTTTCTTGATCGGAACACGCTTCTCCGATGGGGGGACGCCGGCGAACGGTGGTTCGCCGGGCGGTGGCCCGGTCTGTACAACGCGCAACATCTCTGAAGACTGCACCGATGAATATCGCTTTGGAACCGCTAAATCCGTCTTCTGCGCCGGCATCGCCCGAGGTGATGGCGGCGTCGGCGTCGGCCGACCGATGGATGACGGAGCTTCACGCGCTTCTGCGCGAACTGGAGGCGGTCACCTCGGCCAGCGAGACGCTGCCTCCGATGTTCAGTGAGGCGGTTGACGACAAATTGGTGCAGGTTCGGCTGGGGGCGGCCGCGGGTTTGTTTGCGGCGTTGCAGTGCAAGAATGCGGCGACGGCGGGCCACGCGCTGCGCGTGGCGCTGACGTGTTCGGCTTGGGCGGTGAACATGGAGTTGCCCGATGCGGAGCGCGACGCTTTGGAGGTGGCCGCGCTGTTGCACGACATCGGCGTGATCGGCGCGCCGGATCGCATATTGCGGAAGGCCGGATCGCTCGATCCGGACGAAGCGATTGTAATGGCCCAGGCGCGCAAAATGAGCCTGGATATTCTGCGACGCAGCCGCATCTCGCCTCAGGCCCTGGAGATCGTCGAACACATTTCGACGCGCTACGGCGGCAAAAAGGCGGACGATTCGGCGCATTCGCAAGAATCGCAGAGCGGGCTGGCGCCCGTTTCCGGCCGTCGGATTCCGCGCGGCTCGCGGATGATCGCCATTGTCGAGGCCTTCGATGCGATGACGACCGATCATGTGTATCGGCCGGCGCGGTCGGAAGAGCGGGCCGTCGCCGAGTTGTACACCTGCGCCGGCACGCAGTTCGACCCCGATCTGGTGCGGCGGTTCGACGAATTTCGGCGGAGCGACCGGCCCGCCCAGCGTTGGGCGACGGCCCATCGTTGGCTGCGCTCGCTGGGACCGGCGGTTGCGTCCGCATGGGATCTGAGCAGCGCCGCCGTGATGGCCGAGCCGTCGGGCGTCGATGCGCTGTTCAGATGGACGCGCCGGGCAAGAAGATGACGAA
>CAYMQL010000260.1:0-4748 GCA_964392255.1 uncultured Planctomycetaceae bacterium
CAGCAACTTCGACGACGACGATATTCCGTTCTAGCGAACGCCATCGGGCTTGCGTCTAATTGAACGGTATTGTGGCAAGCCCGCTGGCTAAACAAAACACCATGTTGGACTTTTTCTCCGCGTGGTGAGAAATGGGGTTTAGGCCGCACGCTTTTTTTGTCAGCACACGTGGAAGACTTCCGACGGTGCGGCGGCGCAGGTTTCACTGAACGCGCGGAAGCGGGCGCATTGCGGAACTGCCCGACTGCGGCGGCAGCGGTGCGGTCGGCACGGCGGCCCCCTGGCCGAAAACGTCGGGCTGGTGCGTGTTCGCGGTCGACGATTGGGCGGTCGATGGCAGGCGCCAGGGTGCGGGCCCGCCCGGTGCGGCGACGACCTGCTCGGCGGGCGTCGGCGGCATGCTGAGAACCCTAACGCCGTTTGCCACGGGATGCTGCGGCAGCCTTGCCTGGGTTTGGCCCTTTTGCAGGTAGTTGACCCAGCGCCGCGCCGCCTCCATCGAGGGATCGGCCCGCATGGCGAGCGTGAAATGTTGTAGGGCCGCTTCGGGTTGGCCTTTTTTGTTGAGCAGGTAGCCGACGTTGTAGTGTGCGGCGGCCTCGCTATGCACTGCCTGAAGCTGGCCGATCGCCTCGCGCAGCCGGCCCTGATCGACCAACACTGTTGCGATGTTGTTGCGGTACAGGGGGTTTCCGGGCTCCAACTGGACGGCCCGATTCAGGGCCTCGACGGCCTCGGCAAGCTGATTTTGGCGGGCATAGCACAATCCCAGGTGATTATGCGCCGATGCCTGCTGCGGATGCAGTTTGACCGCACGCTGGTAAAGCTGAACGGCCTCTTTTGTTTGTCCCCGGTAGTCTTTCAGGCGGGCGTAACCCAGCAGCGCCGGCAAGTCGTTTGGCCGCTGCTTCAAAGCAAGTTGATACTGTTGCTCCGCCTCGGCCAGTTTGCCCGACTGCTCGTAAAGACGCGCAATCGCCACATAAAGCTCCGGCCCCGGCTTGCCTTTGCCTTTCAACGATACGGCATCATCTTCCGGTCCCGGGACAACGGTGGTTGATGCGTTTTTCGGAGGCGTGAGGGCTTTTCCCAATTTGTCGAAGCCCTGCTTGAACGGCGAGGCGACCGACTCGGTCCAAGACGTTCCGCTCGACGAGGACGACTGGGCCTGGACCGACGCGCACCAGAGCGCAATGGCGGCCGCCGCCCACAGGACGGGCAAGAGCGGCATCGTGCGACGGTTCGGCCAAAGCCTCGGCACGCGGCACCTTCGCTTTCCAGACAAACCAATGCTTCGGTCGAAACACAGCCCCCATCTTGTGGGTGCATGATGCGCCCCGACCATTGCCTTTCAGGCAACTTCGTACTTTTGATCGACCTCAGGCTGCCGAGACCTGCAACCGAATTTGCCGATCACAAGGGATTTGCCGGAGCTGCCGGTTTTTTCTGGCCGGCAAGAGTGAAATTACAAAAGATGGGGACAACTAGCAAAATGCGCGGATGCTTGGCATTTTACGGGTTGCTGGTGCCCATCCCCTGCTGAGCGGCCGGCAATCGCGGATCGGGAATCGACGACTGCCATTTTCGCCCGATCAGATCGACCTCGTCGGCCGACCAGCTATAGTCGGGAATGGAGGTGGTCGAGATCGGCGGCACGTTTTCCGGGGCGACTTGCATGGCTAACTGCTGCACGGCGGCAACCCGGGCAGCGGTTTCATTTTGGGTTTGGGCGGTATGGACGTAAATGAACCGGTGCTGTTGTGGCCCGGCGGTCATGATCCAACGCACCTTCAATCGGCCGGCCTCGGTCAACTGGCCCGAGTTGGGCTCGAAATAGAACTCGCCCAACATATTCTGCCGCCGCCAGCCGTTGGCCACCTGAAGTGCGAACGGCGCCCGAACCGCTGCCCGATCTGGCGAATCGAAGGGGTCCGGCCAGCATTGACGGCGTTTCACGTCGCGGGCGATGCTGTTGGTCACCTCGCAAAGGATTTCGGCCGAGAGCTGCGCCGTCGAGCCCAGGACGATTAAAAGCGATCCAACGACCAAGAGACCGCGAGCCGGCATGGTGGTTTCCTTTCCGATAAACTTTGCGGATTGGGCAATCTGTTCCGCCTTGCGCATCCGTTGCGCAACTCCGCCTCAGAATCATTATCGGCGCGATGGGTTGGCGGGCTCAATCCGTTCGGATCGATGTTTCGTTAGCTGCCGCCCATCATTGGGAACATCTGCCGGACCATCGTAATGGCGGCAGGTCCGACTAGGATCACGAAGATGCCTGGAAAGATGAAAAGCACCAGCGGGAAGATCAGCTTGACCGCGGTTTTGGCGGCCTGTTCTTCGGCCAGTTGCCGCCGGCGAATGCGCATCGAGTCGCTCTGGGTCCGCAGCGCTTGGGCCACGCTCGAGCCGAACCGGTCGGTTTGGATCAGCACGGCGGCGAGCGCCCGAAGGTCGGGAACGCCGCTGCGCATGCCCAATTCGTGCAGGACTTCGACGCGAGGCCGTCCCATTTGCAATTGAAAGTTTGAAAGGGCGAACTCCGTGGCCAAAACGCGGTAGGTGTTTTTCATTTCGTCGGCCACGCGGCGCATCGCCTGGTCGAGGCCCAAGCCGGCCTCGACGCAAACCACCATCAAATCGAGCGCGTCGGGCAGGCCGAGGAAAATGGCTTGCTTGCGGCTGCTGGCCAAAAAGCGAACGACGAGGTCAGGCAGATAAAAAAACAACCCGGCAAGGCCGACCGACCAGAGCAGCGAGTCGCGATTGACGCCGCGCACGGCCGTAATGGTTCCGCCGCCCAACAGCAGTCCGACGACGAGTCCGAAGAACTTCAGCCCCAGGTAGACGCTGCCGGCCGCGTCGCTGCGAAATCCGGCGCTGGAAAGCGTGGATTTCAGCTTGCTCAGTTCGGCCTCGCTCTTGGGTTGCAGGGGCTTGGCCAAGGCGGGGCTTGCTTTTTCGAGCAATTTTGTCATGGCATCGGGTTTTTTCAGCGCGCTTTCGGCGGCGGCCGCCCGATGTTTGCGCGGATCTTTCAATTCATCGAGGCGTTCGAGCGTGCGGGGCTTGCCGGTGGCTATAAAGTCGAGGAACCACCACGCCAGCGCGGCGAAGGTGCCGAACAGCGCCAACGGCAGCAACTGCGAGAAATCAATGAGGCTTTGAGCAAAAAGCACGGCACTACACCTTGATGTTGACGATTTTTTGGATCACCAGCGCACCGACGATCTGCATGATGACTGCGATGACGAGCATTTTTGTGCCCATCGGATCGGTGAACAGCACTTTGATGTATTCGGGATTGAGCTGATAGACGGCGATAAAAAGGACGAACGGCAGGGCCAGCAGCACGACGCCCGAGAGCCGTCCTTCGCCGGTCAAGGCCTGCACCTGTCCCCAAATGCGAAATCGTTCGCGGATCAACTCGCCGATTTTGTCGAGAATTTCCGCGAGGTCGCCGCCCGTCTGACGCTGTAAAATCACGGCCGTGACGAAGAACTTCAGGTCCAGGTTGGGAATGCGATCGCTCAGGCTGCGCAGGCTGTCGTCCATGGGGATGCCCAGGTTCTGCTCCTCGAAAACCCGGCCGAACTCTTTGCTGATCGGCGCCGGCATTTCGGTGGCCACCATGTTGAAGCCGAAGCCGAGGCTCTGGCCCGAACGGAGCGACCGGGAGAACATTTCGAGGGCGTCGGGCAATTGCGCGGCAAAGGCCTTCATGCGGCGCTTGCGACGGAACAGCACCCACATCAGCGGCAGCGAGCCGAGAAACAGAGCGGTTACGGGGATTAGTGCCAGATGGATGCCAATCGCGACCGCCATCGCCGTGCCCAGAACGGCCAACACCGCCGAAATCGCCAGCAACTTTCCGACGGTCAGGTTGGTGTCCGACTGTTCGAACAGCAGATTGATGTTGCCGAACCGATCCAAAAAGCCCTGCAAAATGCCTGGGCGATCGTCCAGCGGCTGCGAAAGGATGCTTGCTTCTTTGGTCGTGGACTCTCGGCCCGCGGCGAAACCGCCGAGGCCGGTCAACTGATTGAGGCGGTCTTCGATGCGTTCGGCCGGTTTGGCGCGCATCAGCAGGGCGATGCCGCCGACCAGCGCGGCGACTCCGACGAACGTCATCATGGCAATCAACACGAGGTTCAACGCTTAGTCCTCCATCATGATTCGCTCGCGGAACGCGCTCGAGGGCAGTCGCACGCCGGCCGCCTCTAATCGCGACATAAAGCTCGGACGGATTCCCGTGGCCACGAATTTGCCGTAGCAGCGGCCGTTTTCGTCGACGCCGTCCTTGTCGAAGCGGTAGATGTCTTGCATGATGATGGTGTCTTGCTCCATGCCGCAGATTTCGGTGATGCAGGTCACTTTACGGGGTCCGCCCTGAAGGCGGCTGACCTGCACGACCATGTCGATGGCGCTGGCGATTTGCGTGCGCATCGCCTTTAGCGGCAACTCGAAGCCCGCCATCATGATCATCGTTTCAAGTCGGGCCAGCGCGTCGCGCGGGGTATTGGCGTGCAGCGTGGTCAGCGAGCCTTCGTGGCCGGTGTTCATAGCCTGGAGCATGTCCAGGGCCTCGGAGCCGCGGCACTCGCCGATGAGGATGCGCTCGGGCCGCATGCGCAAGGCGTTTTTCACCAGATCGGTGGCATTGATCGCGCCTTTGCCTTCGATGTTGGCCGGCCGCGTTTCGAGCCGCACGACGTGGTCCTGCTGCAACTGCAATTCGGCCGCGTCTT